>DATNBG010000409.1:0-3034 GCA_035572075.1 Roseiarcus sp.
AGTGATACGATGTCGGCGTCTATGTCTTCCGCCTTCAGAGGGCGAGCGAGCATGAGCAAAGCCGGGCTTTTCCTGTGCGCGGCCGCTCTTGGCGCGCTCGCCGTTGCGCAGGAGGCGTCGGCTCAGCAGCAGCCATTTCCCATGGAGGCGTCGATTTCCGACCTCCGCCAGGCGCTCGACTCGGGCCGCCTGTCGTCGAGCGGACTTGTCGATTTCTATTTGAAGCGAGTCGAGGCTTACGACCGCGCGGGGCCCGATCTCAACAGCTTGATCACCGTCAATCCGAACGCCGCGGCCGAGGCCAAGCGCCTCGATGAGGAAAGCAAGGACAAGCAAGCGAAGGGGCCCCTGTATGGCGTCCCGGTGATCCTCAAGGACAACATGAATACCGCCGACATTCGAACGACGGGCGGCGCCCTCGCCTTGAAGGATTCGATTCCGCCTGAAGACAGTTTCGTCGCCCGCAAGCTTCGAGCCGCGGGAGCGATCATTCTCGCCAAGTCCAATCTGGGCGAACTCGCCTTCATTCCGACGAGCCGCAGCTCCGTCGGCGGCCAGCCTCACAATCCCTATGATCTGACACGGCACGCTCTGGGCTCAAGCGGCGGCTCCGCGACCGCGGTCACCAGCAACCTGGCCGCCGCGGCCCTCGGGACCGACACGGTCGATTCCATTCGCGGACCCGCCGCGATAACGGCCCTCGTCGGCCTGCGTCCGACGACCGGCCTGGTCAGTCGCGCCGGCATCATTCCGAACTCCCATACCCAGGATACGGCCGGCCCGATCACCCGCAACGTCCGGGACGCCGCCATCATGCTCGATGCAATCGCCGGATATGATCCGAACGATCCGGTCACCGCTCGCAGCGTTGGTCATATTCCGTCCAGCTACACATCCTTCCTGAGGAGCGATGGATTGAAGGGCAAGCGCATCGGCGTGCTGCGCGGCTTGTTCACGCCGACCAGCACGGATGTGAACGCCGTCATTGATCGGGCTCTGAAAGAGATGCAGAGCCAGGGCGCGGAGATTGTCGAGCTGAACAATGTCCCTCCCGTCGATTCGTTCACAATCTTCCAAAGCCTTGATGTCCAGGTCTATGAATATCAGGATGACTTCGATCGCTATCTTGCGAGGCTGGGGCCAAAAGCGCCGGTCAAGTCGATGCAGGACTTCATTGAGCGCGGCGATGTCGCTCCCGACGTCGCGCAGTTCGGCATCATCGGTCCGTTCAGGTGGGACGCCTCGATTAAGAACACTGGAATGCCGGACTACAGCGTTCGTCTCGTCAAATCCGCCGAACTGCGCGACTTCCTCCTGAAGGTGATGGCCGACAACAAGCTCGATGCTTTCGCCTACCCCGCCGTCGACCGGACGATCCCGCCGATCAGCGAAAAGATGACAATGGGCTGGTGGAACGGAATCGTCGCGGCGATCACGGGCATGCCGGCGATTGTGGTTCCCGCGGGCTTCTCGGAGCCGACCGCCGCCGCGCCGAAGCCTTTCCCGGTGGGCATTGAATTGATGGCCAGACCCTGGGCTGAGCCGACCTTGTTCGAGCTTGCCTATTCTTACGAACAGGCGACTCATCATCGCAAACCCCCAAGCGCCGTGCCGGCTCTTTAAGGCGACAGCGCAGCCCCAATCGCGAGCGGCATTCGCCTCGCCAGCGAATGCCGAAGCCATTTGACAATCGGAAAACAGCGCTGGTCGGAAGCGGTGGCCCGAACGTCGAGGCAAAACACAAAGGTTCTCCTCGACGTTGTTCCGGGCCTCAATCCACCCGCGCCAAGGAGGGCAGCGTGAGCAAAATGAGAGTCATTGCCGGGCCATATACGTTCCTTGGCCATTTTGAGGACACAGCAGCGCCTAAGACTGTGGCGGCCTTCCTCAAGCACATGCCGTTCGTCGGCAAGATCATTCACGTTCGCTGGAGCGGCGAAGGCGTCTGGGTCCCGCTCGGCGAGCTCGATTTTGGCGTCTCGTTTGAAAACAACACCTGCTACCCGGCGCCGGGCCAGGTCATCCTCTATCCGGGCGGCGTCAGCGAGACGGAGCTCTTGCTGGCCTACGGCAATGTGAGCTTCGCGTCGAAGGCGGGACCTCTTTCGGGCAACCACTTCCTGACCCTCACCGAGGGCCTCGAAAATATCTACGCCCTCGGGCGCAAGACGCTTCTCGATGGTCAGCAGGACATCCGGTTCGAACTCGCCTGACAGGCGCGCTCGGCGCCGCGGCGCCTCAGTCGCGTCGCTCGATGCGGGCGGCAAGGGCCGTTGCGAGGCCGATCGTCGGCTTGGCGTCGGGGCGGCGGAAGGTTCCGATCGTCGCCTTGCGCGCGCCGAGGGCGACCAGCGCTTCGGCCTGCTTGACCGCCGCCGCCATCTGATCGACGACCGGAACCGGTATCAGGTCGCGGATGCGGGCGGCGAGCCCGGCGAGCGGCGCGCCGGCAAGGATCGCCACGTCGGCCTCGAGCTCGAGCGCGGATTGATAGGCGAGCTTGGCCAGCAGGCCCTCCTTCTCGTCCTGGACGCCGCCGATCGTTTCGAACGGATCGTCGAGCATCCTTATGCCGGCGCATCGTCCGGCGAGCCCATGCATGTCCACGCATTCCTGGTACCAGGGCCCGAGCGCGCGGGCGAAGGTGACGATGGCGAATCGCCGGCCGAGCATGCACGCCGTCAGCATCGAGGCTTCCGCCATGCCGATGACCGGAATATCGAAAAGCTCGCGAGCGCCGAACAGGCCCGGATCGCCGAAGGCGGCGATGATCGCGGCGTCGCAGCCTCGATGCAGCCCCGCCAGCATTTCAAGCGCGATCGCGCCGCCGATCTGCGCTTCGGCGCGCGTCGCGATGTAGGGAACGCCCCGTGGCGCCGTGGCGGTCAGAATGGCCGTTCCCGGGGCCGCCGCGACCTTGGCCGCGGCTTCTAGCCGGCTTGTGATTTCGACGCTGGTGTTCGGATTGAGGACAAGGATGCGCATCAAGTCACCTTCCGGCGACGTCGCCCCTCACGAGACAAGGGCATAGGAG
>DATNBG010000410.1:0-5196 GCA_035572075.1 Roseiarcus sp.
TTGGCGAGGAATTCCGCCTTGGCGCGGTTGGCGGCCTCGGCGCGCGATTTCTGCTCGTGATAGCGTTCGGCGAGTTCGGCGAGCTGCTGGGCCTGCTCCTCGAGCGACCGGCGCGACTGCCTAAGCTCGGCGGCGGTGGCGAAAAGCAGCCGTTCGGAGTCGATGAGCTTTCGCTCGTGGTCGTCTCCGGCGCGGAAGGCGGTGAAGCCGGCCCGGCCGGCGATCAGCCCCACGGCCAGGGCAAGCGCGCTGAGCGCGAGATCCCGCTCGAGCGGCAAGCGCTCAATCGTGAGCGCAACAACGCAGAGGATCGCGATCGCGAAGCCGATGAAGACCGCCGAGGGCATCCCTCGCCCACGGACCTCGGCGCCGGTGCGATCCGCGCGTTCGGCCGCGCCCATCGGCCGGCGACGCCACGCTTGAGCGAAGCGAAACGCCGCCTCCCCGCTCAAAGCTCGAGCCGGCCCTGCTGGACAAGCGTCCCCGTTTGCCGCGCCTACACGCGTCATCGCCCTTCCCAGACTTCGCCACAAATTACACTCGGACCGCCGCCTTAACGCCCGAATCACTACGATAAGAATCCTTGTGGGAATCTTTGTCTAGTCCTTGACACCGCGTCAGGCCGAAAAAAATGTGGCCGCGGGGGCGCCGCTCGGGACGCCGCGTCCCGTCTCAAGGCCCGGGCGCCGGTTTTACGTCGTTCCGCTTCGCCGCCCGCGCCTTCACTTTCGCCAGTAGTTGTTCGCGGCGGCGACAGTGGCGAACTCGACCGCAATGACGTGGCTCGCCGCAATCAGTTCACCGGCGTCTCGCGCATAGTGAGCGCGGCCTTCTTTCAGGATTTCCAGTTCGGGCTGCATGGCGTGGATGGAGTGGCGGGCGAGCAAAATGGCCAGCGCCCTGCCCTCCTCCGGCGTCGCCGCGATCAGCGTATTGCCCGGAACCAACGGCTCGGCTGGGATCTTGGTCATAAGAAAACTCCTTCATCGACGGGCTGAGGGACGAGCGCCGCCGCGATCGGATCCTAGCCAAGGCTCCTGGTCACGATGTCGCGGACGTCCGGCGAAAGCGTCGGCCGCGCGGCGATGCGCTTCAGCATCGCTTCCGCATGGCCTCGGCGGATCGTCTCGAGCGTGCGCCACGACCGCATTGCGGTGAGCAGCCGCGCGGCGATCTGCGGATTGCTCGGATCGAGCAGCGTCACCACTTCCTCGAGCAGCGCGAACCCTCCTCCGTCGGCCCGGTTGAACTCCCTCTGGTTAGCGGTGAAGCCGCCGATCAGCGCGCGCACGCGGTTCGGATTGGCGAACGAGAACGCGTGATGCTTCATGAGCGCGCGCACCCGCCCGAGCGTCTCGCGCTCGGGGATCTGGGCTTGCAGCGCGAACCATTTGTCGAGGATGAGGGGCTCGGCCGCGTAGCGGCGTTCGAACGCCTCGAGCGCATGTTCGCGCCTGTCGTCCGGCTTGAAGGCGATCGCGGTCAGCGCGCCGAGGCGCTCGGTCATGTTGTCGGCTTCAGCGAGCTGGCGATGAGCGAGTTCGAGCCCGCGGATCGTGTCGCCGTCGACGAACAGGCCGAGCGCCGTGCTGCGCAGCGCGCGGCGGCCCGCGCCGGCCGCATCGGGGCTGAACGGCGCGGCGCCGGCAAGCTCGGCGTGCAACGCGGCGAGCGGGCCCGCATAGGCGCGCCCGAGCGCGCCGCGCAGGGTCACGCGCGCCGCGTGGATCGCGTCCGGATCGACGTCCTCGCCGATCTCCCGCGCGATGTCGGCCTCGGTCGGCAGGCTCATCGCGAGCGCGGCGAAGGCGCGATCGATGCGCCCCGCGCGGGCGTCCTCGATCAAGGCGCCGAAGGCCGCCGCGAGGCCCCCGTTGCGCTCCGGCGCACGGCCGGCCCGAATGGCCCTGACGCCACGCACAAGGATGCGCGTCGCCAGGCTCTGCAGCGCCTGCCACCGATTGAAATTGTCGCTGTCGTGCCGGGAGAGGACGATGAGATCCTCTTCGGTCAGATCGTCGTCGACCTTCACCGGCGCGGAAAAGCCGCGCAGGAACGACAGGGTCGGACGCTGAGGAACGTTGCGAAACACGATCGACCGCTCGGCGCCCTCAAGTTCGAACACGCCGCTTGCGAGTTCCTCCTCGCTCGCGTCGGACGAGTTGAGGCGCATGTCGCCGCCGTTGGGACCGATGAGGCCGAGCGCCAGCGGCATGGTCATCGGCAGCTTGACATTCTGCCCCGGCGTCGGCGCAAGCGTTTGCGCGATGTCGAGCCGATAGGTCCGGGCTTGCGCGTCATAAGCGCCACGGACCGTGACCTTCGGCGTGCCCGCCTGATTGTACCAGCGCATGAATTGGGCAAGATCGCGTCCCGAGGCGGTCTCGAAACAGCCGATGAAATCCTCGACCGTCGCCGCATGCCCATCGAAGCGCTCGAAATAGAGGTCCATGCCGTCGCGAAACGCCTCACTCCCGATCAGGCGCTTGAGCATCCGCACCACTTCCGCGCCTTTCTGGTAGACCGTCGCGGTGTAGAAGTTGTTGATCTCGTGATAGA
Organism: Roseiarcus sp.; assembly: GCA_035572075.1. Classification (GTDB taxonomy): domain Bacteria; phylum Pseudomonadota; class Alphaproteobacteria; order Rhizobiales; family Beijerinckiaceae; genus Roseiarcus. Next base: position 2,560 of record DATNBG010000410.1, read on the forward strand.
CCTCGGGCCGCACATTATGTGCGAGCGGTCCCGCGTCTTCGGGGAATTGCGCCGCGCGCAAAGTGCGCACATCGCCGATGCGCTCGACCGGACCTGAGCGCATGTCGGCGGAAAAATCCTGGTCGCGGAAGACCGTCAGCCCCTCCTTCAAGCAGAGCTGGAACCAGTCGCGGCAGGTCACGCGGTCGCCGGTCCAGTTGTGAAAATATTCGTGCGCGATCACCCCCTCGATGTTGGCGTAGTCGTCGTCGGTCGCCGTTTCCGGCGAAGCCAGCACGTATTTGTCGTTGAAGATGTTGAGGCCCTTGTTCTCCATCGCCCCCATATTGAAATCGGAGACGGCGACGATGTTGAAAACGTCGAGATCGTACTCGCGCCCATACGTTCGCTCGTCCCAGGCCATCGCCCGCTTGAGCGCGTCCATCGCATAAGCCGCGCGTCCCTCGCGGCCGTGCTCGACATGGATCGCGAGCGCGACGTTTCTGCCCGAGGCGGTGACGAAGGAATCGGTGATCGAGCCCAGGTCGCCCGCGACCATCGCAAACAGGTAGCAGGGCTTCCTGTGGGGATCGCGCCAGACGGCGAAATGGCGGCCGGACGTCTCCGCTTCACCCGTCGCTTCAAGGTTTCCATTGGAGAGAAGCGTCGGCGCCTCGGCCTTGTCCGCCTCGACCCGCACGCGATAAGTCGAGAGCACGTCCGGCCGGTCGAGAAAATAGGTTATGCGGCGAAAGCCCTCAGCCTCGCATTGGGTGCAATAGGCCGAGCCCGAGCGATAGAGGCCCATGAGCTTGGTGTTGGCGCCCGGATCGAGGCGCGTCTCGATGGTGAGCTTGAACGCGCGGCTCGGCGGCCGGGCGATGAGGAACTCTGACGGGTCCGCCTTGAAATCGGCCGGATCGAGCGGCGCGCCGTTGAGCCGCGCGGAGACGAATACGAGCTCGTCGCCGTCAAGCGAAAGCGGCTCGCCCTTGCGGCCGGTGGGATTGGGCCTGAGCGACAGGGTCGAGACCACGCGCGTCGCATGGATGTCGAGGGACACATCGAGCTCGACGTGGTCGATGAGATAATCCGGGACGCGATAATCGCTAAGGCGAACCGGCTGTCCGGCGGAAGTGCGCATGGGGCGCGGCCTTTCGAACTGTCAGGGAGATTTTTGGGTCGGCGACCGTCACGACGGAGCGGGATAGTTAACGCCTCGGGCAGCCCTGAGGCGGCTTAGCGTCATCTTTCAACCAAACGAGAAAACCGTCGTGCGGGCTCCAAGAGACTGCTCCGGTTCAAAGCCAGTGGCGAGCGATTCAAGGGCGGCGGCCGGTACGTGAATCCGGCTCACGTTTGGCGCCCCTCCAAGGTCTCAATGCGGCGGCGCAGATCTGCGTCCTGCGACCACAGCGAACGAATGTCCTCGCGCACCGCATCGAGCGTATGGTCGACGCGGATGACGAGCCGGATCAGCATGTCCATAACGGTGCGCAGGGCGCGCAGATCGTCGCGCTGCGCCATGAACTGTCGGCCCAGCCAATCCAGCGTTACATTTCCGGGCAGTTCGGTCATTGCGTCGCCTCTTCAGATAATATGGCCGGGATTGCCCTTCCAGGTCGAATAGGGCTCGCCATACTGGCGAGCGATCAGCAAACGGCAAAGCCTCGAGCAGAATCGGCGAAGCCTGGTCCAATGACCATGGTTGAGGCCACGGGGCGATCAGGCCGAAACCGGGCCGGGCACGCCCGCGGGCGTAAACGCGAGCCCGTAGCGACGCAAGGCTTTTTGCAAAGCCGGTTCCGGCTCGTCTCCGCTGGTGAAGATCGCCGTCCCCTGGAGGGCCTTGGGCGCGCCCGCGCGAGCGGGGCCGAGCAGCGCATCGAGGCGGCGCGCGATCGCCGGCGCCGGGTCGACGTAGCCGACCGGCCAGGGCGCGAGCCGCGCGAGCCGGTCGAGGATCAGCGGAAAGTGGGTGCAGGCGAGCACCACCTGGTCGGTGCGCCGGCCGTCGCGCTCGACGAAACAGGGGGCGATTTCCCGCTCGATCTCGCCGTCCTCGACCGTTTCGCCGCGCATGACGCGCTCGGCGATGAGCGCGAGCAGCGGCGAGCCGACCAGCGTCACCTCGCAAGCCCCTGCGTGTTCGCGCACCAGCGCCCGGGTGTAGTCGCGCGCCACCGTGCCGCGGGTCGCCAGCACGCTGATCAGTCCCGACCGCGACGCCGCCGCCGCCGGCTTGATCGCCGGCACGACGCCGACGAACGGCAGGCCGGGATAGGCGGCGCGCAGGAATGGCAGCGCCAGCGTCGAGGCGGTCGAGCAGGCGATGACGACGATGTCGGGCTTGGCTTCGGCGATCAGCCTCGCCATCACCGTCTCGACCCGGGCGACGAGCTCGGCCTCCCCGAGTCTGCCGTACGGGAAGGCCGCGTCGTCGGCGGCGTAGACGATTTCGACGTCCGGCCTCAGGCGCTCGATTTCGGCCAGCACCGAGAGCCCGCCGAGCCCCGAATCGAACACCAGCGCGCGGCGGGCGCGCGCCTCGCCCGCGCCCAATTCCCCACGCATTTCGCCGCGACCGCCCCCCGCCAGAGTCATGCGCGCCGGGATAGCCCAACCCGCCGCTCGCGGCAAACCGGCCAAATTGGGCCA
>DATNBG010000411.1:0-7562 GCA_035572075.1 Roseiarcus sp.
GGCCGGCCCCGCCGAAGCCGAAGCCTGGAGCTGGCTCAAGGCCAAAGCGGCGCAGGCCCAATCGTAGCCGCGCTGGGCGGCGAAAGGTTGCGCAACCGCCGAGCTCCGCCGACGGCGCTGTCCCCTCCGCGCCCTTCTTCGCGGATACGCACTTAACGACGGTTGGCGCCCTTGATCCTCCCTTGCCGCGATGGAGCGTCCGCCCTGGACGCCTGTCTCTCGACGGGCTATGGGGCTCGCCTGGGTCATCATGGCGCCTGAAGGCGACCGGCCGCTCATCCTGCAGAAGGCGGGCGGGCTCGAGGGGATATTTTCCTACGCCGCCTTCCCGCCCTCGCGGAACATCGACGTCCCACCGCGATCAACGCGTTCGACGCCGCGGCGGCGGCGATGACCAAGGCCGCCAAAGATCTCATCGCCTTGCGCCGCGATAGGCGTTATCCCTCCGGGACACCCGCCTTGCGGAGCCCTTCGAGGATCCGCTCGCGCTGCTTGAGAAAGGTCGGATTGTCGCTCTCCGCCACCTTGCGAAAGCGGGCGATGGAATAGTTCGGGGCGAGCGCGAGGCCCGCCGCGACCTCGGCCCTCGCCTCGTCGAGGCGGCCGAGATGGGCGAGCGCGGCGGCCATGTAGAAGTGGTTCAACGGATAGTTCCGGCTGGCGTCGACCGACCGCCGGAAGAGGGCCACCGCCTCCTCGTCGGCGCCGAGATGGAATTTCGCGAGCCCAAGAAGATGGGACCACATGAAGGCGAACGAATCGGTCGGCGAGAGCCGGAGAGCCTCGTTGATGTGAACGGCGGCCTCCTCGGCCCGGCCCATGGCGATTTTGGCGAGACCGATCCAGGCGTGCGGCGCGCCGAGATTGCGATTGAGCGCCGACGCCCGCTCCAGTTCGCCGATGCCGCGGGCGGCGCGATTGCTCAGCACCATCACGAAACCCAACCACATATGCGCCCAATAGTTGCGCGGGGCGATGGAGATTCCCTTGATCAGCTGCGCTTCGGCGGCGGCCAGATGGCTCGCGCGGTCGTCGTTGTTGAAGATCGCGCCGGCGAGCAGCCCGGCGCGCGCCGCGCCGACCAGCGCATCGACATTCGTGGGATCGAGGGCGATGGCGCGCTCGAAATAGCCGCGGGCGCGCTCAATATTGTCGAGCCCGCCCTTGTTGAACCATTGCACGCCCTGGATATAGAGGTCGAGCGAGTCTGGGTTCGCTTCGCGCTCGGCGCGCGAGGCTTCCGCCGCCATCAGCTCCGGGCGCAGCAGATTGGCGAGCCGCGATACGATCTCGTCCTGCATGTCGAACGGATCGGCCAACGGCTTGTCGAACCGGTCCGCCCACAAATGGTTTCCGGTCATCGCGTCGATGAGCTGTGCGTTGACGCGCAGCCGCGAGCCGCCGCGCTGAATGCTGCCCTCGAGGATATAGCGGACGTTGAGGTCGCGGCCGATCTGCTTGGCGTCAACCGGTTTGCCCTTGTAGGTGAAGGCGGTGTTGCGCGCGACGACAAAGGTGTTGGCGAGGCCCGAGAGGTCGGTGGTGAGGCTCTCGGTCACGCCGTCGACGAAGGCCTCGTGCTCGGCGTCGCCGCCGAGGCTGGCGAAGGGCAGGACGACCAGCGACATGCGCGGCGGGGCCGCCGGCTTCTCGGCGACAGCCGTCGTCTTAGCGGATGCGCCGCCGACCTCGAGCGAATAGACGTGGATCGGCTCCGCGATGTTCTTGAGCGCGGTCTCGCCGAGGTCGCTGACCATCAAGTCGAGCCGTCCCTTGACCTGCCGGTAGGCGTCCTCGGAAAGCGCAATCGCGCCGGGCTTGGCGATGCCTTCGAGACGCGCGGCGATATTGACGCCGTCGCCCATGAGATCGCCATCGCTCTCCTCAACCACGTCGCCGAGATGAATACCGACCCGGAAGTCGATGCGGCGCTCCGGCGGCAGGCCTGCGTTGCGCTCGGCAAGGCCATGCTGCAACTCGATCCCGCAGCGCACCGCGTCGACGACGCTGCGAAACTCGACGATCGCGCCGTCGCCGGTGCGCTTGACCACCCGCCCGCGATGCACCGAGATGGTCGGCTCGATCAAATCGCTCCTGAGCGTGCGCAGCCGCGCCAGAATCCGGTCTTCGTCGGCGCCCGCGAGCCGCGAAAATCCGACAATATCGGTCACCAGAATCGCCGCAAGCTTGCGCGCCTCGGTCATGGATTGGACTCTCCGCCGCTTCCCGGGTCTATATAGGGCTTGAGCGGCGACAATCCAGAAGCAGCGCCAGCGCCGCCGCGCGTCGCATTTGCGCGCCGAATCGCGCAGAGGATCCCTTATGACCACTTCCCGTCTCGCTATCCCCGATCTCGCCGGCAAGACCGTTCTGATCACCGGCGGCTCGACGGGCATCGGGGCTGCGGTCGCGCGAGGCTTCGCCGAGCAGGGCGCGCGGGTGGCGATCGGCTATCATTCGAGCGCGGACGCGGCCCACGCGCTCGTAAGCGGGATCAAGGCCGCCGGCGGTGAGGTGCTGGCGGTGAAAGGCGACGTCGCCGATCCGAAGGCGTGCGCGAGGATCGTCGCAGAGACGGCGACCCGGTTCGGCCGCCTCGACGGCCTCATCAACAATGCCGGGCTGATGCTCGGGCGGGTCCACTCGCTCGAGGCGAGCGACGAACATCTACAAGCCGTCATCGATCTCAACGCGCAGTCGGTCATCTGGGTGACCCGTGCGGCGCTGCCCTGGCTCGAGCGTCAGGGCGGCTTTGTTATCAACACGACGTCGATCGCGGCGCGAAACGGCGGCGCGAACGGGGCAATGATCTACGCCGCCGCCAAAGGGTTCGTCTCCACGATCACCAAGGGCCACGCCAAGGAGCTGATCGGTAAGAAGATTCGCGTTAATGCGGTGTCGCCGGGCGTGATCGCGACGCCGTTTCATGAGCGCTACACGGACGCAACCGCGTTGGAAGCCGTTCGCAAGACGATTCCGATCGCCCGCCTTGGGACCGCCGAGGACTGCGTCGGCGCCTATCTGTTCCTCGCCTCCGAGGCGCTGAGCGCCTATGTCGTGGGGCAGATCATCGAGGTCAACGGCGGCCAGCTCATGCCGTAAGCAGCGCAGCGCCTCAAGGCCGGCTAATGCCGGTATTGCTGGATGCGGGTCGTCCGGAGCCCGGCCAGACCATAAGAGTCGATCGAGACCTGCCAGCTCAGGAATTCGTCGACCGTGAGCGTGTAGCGCGAGCAGGCGTCTTCCAAGGACAGCAATCCGCCGCGAACGGCCGCGACCACCTCGGCCTTGCGCCGAATGACCCAGCGGCGCGTGCTGGGCGGCGGCAGATCGGCGATTGTCAGCGGACTGCCGTCAGGGCCGATGACGTATTTAACTCTCGGCCGCAGCGTTTCACTCATTGGACTCTCACTCAGACGCATGTCACACAATTTCCGCGACAATAGGCGAGGCGATTTAAGATTTGCCTAAGCGACGCCCGCAAAAATATACGGATGCATAACCTGAATTGCGCGGGCGCCACTGCGCATGGGCCGCCGACAAGGCGCTCGCCCGTGTCGATAACGAACGAAGAATCCTGTCCGCCAACGTTCGGCCTTGTTTGGCGTTCAGCGACTTTTTTGAAATCCGCCACGAGATTCGGGAGAGCAGGAATGCGACTGACGAGTTTGAAAACCGCGCTCTTCGTCGCGGCTGTCGCGGCGCTTGGGATCGCTTCGGCGCGCGCTGCCGATTGCGGCGACAGCGCCGATGGATTCAACGAATGGCTCGCCTCGTTCAAACAGGTCGCCCTGCGCGACGGCGTTTCTCAAGCCGTGATCGATTCGGCGCTGAACGGCGTTACGTTTGATCCGTCGGTTTCCGCGCACGATCGCGGCCAGAACTTCGGGACGAATTTCGCCGCGTTCGCCGCGCGTCACATCTCCCCGAGCCGCCTCAAGAAGGGCAAGACGATGCTGCTTGCCTACGCCGAGCCGCTGCAGAGAATCGAACAGCGTTACGGTGTGCCCGGGCCGGTCCTGGTCGCAATCTGGGGCCTCGAGACGAGCTTCGGCGCCGACACCGGCGCCTACCCCACCTTCAGCGCGCTCGCCACGCTCGCCTATGAATGCCGCCGGGCGCAGGTCTATCGCGCCGAGCTTATCGACGCGCTGATGCTGGTCCAGCGCGGTCTTTTGCGCCCCTCGCAGAGGGGCGCGTGGGCTGGCGAGATCGGCCAAACCCAGTTCATGCCCTCGGCCTATCTGAAATACGGGGTCAACGCCCAAGGGGGAGGCGCGGGCGATATCATTTCCAGTCCCGCCGACGCGCTGGCGTCGACCGCCAACTTCCTCCGCGCGCACGGCTGGACTCCGGGCGCGGGCTGGGATGAGGGTCAGCCGAATTTCAACGTCCTCTTGCAATGGAATTCGGCTCAGGTCTACGCCAGGACGCTCGGCCTGTTCGCCGACAAGCTGGCGGCGCAGGAATGACGGCCGCCGCCAGCCCGGTATGGCGGCGGCGGGCGAATTGGGCTATGCCCTTGCCGGATTGGGCGAGAAGCCCAACATAATCCGGTTGTCCGGCCCGCTTGCCGGCAAAAGATCGAGATGCTCGCGCCATCGCTCGCGCCGGCCCTGGACGGCGCATCGAACAGTTTAGGGCTCGACAAGGCCCCTGCCGAAACCCGCGTCGTCGTCGCGATGTCGGGAGGCGTCGATTCGTCGGTCACTGCGGCGTTGCTGGCGTCGCAAGGCTACGACGTCGTCGGCGTCACAATGCAGCTCTACGACCATGGCGAAGCGATCCACCGCAAGGGCGCGTGCTGCGCGGGGCAGGACATCCATGATGCGCGGGACATCGCCGCGCGCCTCGGCGTTCCCCACTACGTTCTCGACTACGAGGACCGCTTTCGCGAGAAGGTGATCGAGCCGTTCGCCCGGGCCTATATCGCCGGCGAGACGCCGGTCCCCTGCGTCGCCTGCAACCAGTATCTAAAATTCGCCGATCTGTTCGACGCCGCCAACGACCTCGGCGCCGACCTTTTGGCGACCGGACACTATGTCGTCAGCCGTGACGACGGGCGCGGCGGGCGTGCGCTTTACCGCGCCGCCGATCCTACTCGCGACCAGAGCTATTTCCTGTTCGCCACCACCCGCGCGCAACTCGCGCGTCTGCGGTTTCCGCTCGGCGAAATGCCGAAGGCGCGGGTGCGGGAACTCGCGCGCGAATTCGGCCTCTCGAACGCGGACAAGGCCGACAGCCAGGACATCTGCTTCGTGCCGTCGGGACACTACACTGGCATGATCGAGCGCCTGATGCCGGGCGCTTCCGTTCCAGGCGAGATCGTTCATGTGGACGGTCGCGTCCTGGGTTCGCACGGCGGCGTGGTTCACTACACGATCGGGCAAAGGCGCGGCATTGGCGTTGCGGCGGCCGAGGCCCTCTACGTGGTCGCGCTCGACGCGGCAAACGCGCGGGTGATCGTCGGCCCGCGCTCCGCTCTCGCGGTGACGCGGCTTCGGTTGCGCGACATCAACTGGATCGGTCCGGGGGCGCTCTCCGCCTTGCCCGCCGCCGGCCTCATGATTGCGGCGCGGGTTCGCTCGACCCGTCCGCCTGCGCCCGCCCGGCTCAGCCCCGCAGGCGAGATCGAGTTCGTCGAGCCCGAAAGCGGCGTCTCGCCCGGCCAGGCGTGCGTTTTCTACGATTCCGTCAATCCAGGCGCGCGGGTGCTAGGCGGCGGGTTCATCGTCGCCGGCTGACGAAGCAAGACCGGGGGAGCGCATGCCCGCATTCGACGACGAATCCATATTCGGGGCGAAGCCCAAACCGACCCTCGCCCACGAGATCGGGCAGAACATCGACGAGTTGTCGGCGCCGGAGCTCGCCGAGCGCATCGGGTTTTTGCGCCGCGAGATCGAGCGGCTCGAGAAGGCGATCGAGGCGCGTCAAGCGACTCGCGCGGCGGCCGATTCGGCCTTCAAGATTTGACGGCGCGGGACCGGAGGGAACGTTAACGCGCCGTTCATTTTCATCGTTTATGAATTGCTTGGCTCACGTTCTGCGTGGGCCTCCTCCTTCGAACCCTCCCATAGTCGACCTTGAAGCCGCCCCAAGGGGCGGCTTTTTTGTCCGCTGGCGGACTGCCGGCCTCCGGGTTAACCTTGCTCAATGGTAAATGCGCCACAGCGGGCGCAAGCGAGCTATTGTCGCCGCGCGGCTTGAGAGAAACGCGCGCGGGCCTCGCGGCCAGCGTGCGGCATCGGATGGGAGTGACGGCGCATGGGTTGCCAGCCCGAAGGACCGAGACGCGGTTTCGCCGCGACCGCCGCGCCCTCGATCGCGATTCCGTTCGTTCACCGCCTCGCCGCCTCAGGGGCGTTCAAGGACCTGTTCCGAGAAGGAATGGCGCTGGTCGAGGAGGCTGCCGCTTACCTCGACGGACCGGGGCGAGAGGAATCCCGCGATCTTCCGCGCGCGGCCGCCGTCGCCTATTCGACCGAAAGCATGCGCCTGACCACGCGTCTCATGCAGATCGCCTCCTGGCTCCTCCTCCAGCGCGCCGTCAATGAAGGCGAATTGACCTCCGCGCAGGCCCAGGCCGAGCGCGTCCGGGTCAAGCTTTCCCGTGAGGACTTCGGTTGTGCGCCCGAGCTTTTCGACCAGTTGCCGCCGGCCCTGCGCGCTCTCAGCCACCGCTCGCTCCGCATCCAAGAACGTGTGATGCATCTCGATCAGGGCCTCGTCATCGCCCTTTCGCGGGCGCCGGTCAGGGCGCCTTTGGAGGTCGCCTTGCGGGTCGAGCGCCTTCGCGCCGCTTTTTCAAACTAGGTCGCCGGCCAAAAAGGCCGCCGCATGCGGGTTCAGCGCCGCTGTCTGGTGGTTCAAATCGAACGCCTGTCGCCAACCTGTCGCCGCTGGACCCTACTCGGAGGCGCGGTTCCGGTTGTACCTCCGCGGGCTCAACTGGAGCGCAAAGTTGAGGCGATCAATGGATATGTGTGCAGGCCCGTCAAGTTGTGAACCTGATTAGCGTCTTGACCGTCAAGATAATGCGACTCGATGTGCAGCTTGACGATCGATATTGCTGACGCGAGGATAGCGTCTTTGCTATGATATTCGTCATAAAGTTGACCAAGGCGAATGAGCGTCGGCCTGAGGTTAGTTGAGTGGTCCCTCTGTAGTCGCGCCTCCGATACGTTGAAGTACGCGCAAAGCATGCGAATTGCCTTCACAAACTTCAAATGGTGTTCTTCATCCAGGTTTTTGAAGTCCGGCAGAGAATTGTCAAACGCCTGAAGCAGGTCAGGCCCTCGGGATTTCTCTGGGTGTTTCGGTGCGCTCCTAGGCATGCTCTTACTCTCACTTCGGTAAGTCGGTGCAGCCCCCGTTTTGGTTCCGCCTTAAACCTTGCTGCCTAGAAAACCGTTAAGATTAGACCTCGCCACTGGAAAAGCCTTGGACGCCGATTCGGAAAAGATTCGGCCGGAATCAACCAGAGGCCGTGCGTATGAATTTTGCGACGCGAACAAAAAGAATTCGCTCTGCCGCTCCGATCGATGAGGTCCCCAGCCTGCTCT
>DATNBG010000412.1:0-3067 GCA_035572075.1 Roseiarcus sp.
GCGGTCGCGGGGCTCGGCGGCGAGGAGCTCCTCGAGGTGGGCGACATCATTGTGGCGCCAGACCCGCTTCTCGCAGCCGGAGCGCCTGACGCCCTCGATCATCGAATTGTGGTTGAGCGCGTCGGAGAGGATGAGGCAATCGGGAAGCAGTCCTGCGATGGTCGAAATCGCCGCCAGATTGGACACCCAGCCGGACGTGAAGACGAGCGCCGCCTTTTTCCCGTGCAGGTCGGCAAGCTCGGCCTCGAGCTCGACGATCGGATTGTGGGTGCCGGAAATGTTGCGGGTTCCGCCTGCGCCTGCGCCATGCGCGCGGGCGGCCTTGACCGAGGCCTCGATGACGCCGGGATGTCCGCCCATGCCGAGATAATCGTTCGAGCACCAGACGGTCACCTCGCGCGGATGGTCTTCCTCGCCGTCCGGGCGCCATTGGGCGATCGGGAACCGGCTCGCGTCGCGCTCGAGATTGGCGAAGGTCCGGTAACGCCCTTCCGCCTTCAGGCGCGCGAGCGCGTCCTCGAAGCTCCGCTGATAGTCCATCGCCTGTCCTTCTGGCCTCACGCCCTCTTAGTCCCGCGCCCTTTCCCCTTCGCTAACCGCCGCATGGAAACTTGTCCAGCATTTCGAGCGCGGGTCACGAAAAAGGCGGCGGCCGATTTTTTTTACCAAAAGTTGCGCGAGAGCAAAGACATCGGCGATTCGGCGTGAGTCAGACGGGTCGCAGCGGCCCGTTCAGCGCCGCCTCGTTTCGCGTCAATGCGCCCTCCCGATGACGAACTCGACCGCGTCGCGCAGCGCATGTTTCCAGGGGGAAGCGGCGAACAATTCGAGCGCGTCGCGCGCCATCGCGCCATAGTGGCGGGCGCGCTCGATGGTGTCCTCGAGCGCGCGATGCTTCCTCATCGTCATAAGCGCGAATTCGAGATCGCCGTCGGCGACCTCGCCTTTTCCCAGAGTGCGGCGCCAGAATTCGCGCTCTTGCGTCCCTCCCCGGCGGAACGACAGGACCACGGGAAGCGTGATCTTGCCCTCGCGGAAATCATCGCCGACATTCTTGCCGAGCTTGGCCGCCGAGCCGCCGTAGTCGAGCGCGTCGTCGATGAGCTGAAAGGCGACCCCCAGGTTCGCCCCATAGGCCCGGCAGGCGGCGACCTCAGCCTTGGCGCGGCCGGCGAGAATGGGGCCGACCTCGCAGGCCGCGGCGAACAAAGCCGCGGTCTTGGCGCGGATGACGGCGAGATAAGCGTCCTCGGTCGTCTCGGTGTCCTTGGCGGCGGAGAGCTGCATCACTTCGCCCTCGGCGATCACCGCGGCGGCGCTGGACAAGACTTCGAGGCAGGAGAGCGAGCCGACCTCGACCATCATCTTGAAGGCCTGGCCGAGGAGAAAATCGCCGACCAGCACGCTCGCTTCGTTTCCCCACAGCACGCGAGCGGCCGCCTTGCCGCGGCGCATGTCGCTCTCGTCCACGACGTCGTCGTGTAAAAGAGTCGCGGTATGCATGAATTCCACCGCGGCGGCGAGCTTGATGTGGCCCTCGCCGCCATAGCCGCACAGGCCGGCGGTCGCGAGCGTCAGGATCGGGCGCATCCGCTTGCCGCCGGAAGCGATGAGATGATTGGCGATTTCGGGGATCATCGTCACGTCCGATCCGGTGCGCGACAGGATGGTCTGATTGACCCTGGCGATGTCGCCGGCGACGAGCGCCGTCAACGGTTCGATCAGGTGATCGGCCGATTTGTCCTCGAGCGGAATGACGATTCCCACGCAAAGCTTCCCTTGCCAGAGCCCGCGCGGCGACCATAAAGACGGCCCAACGACGCGGCAAGTGAGCCAATCGAGGTCTTCCCTTGGTCGAAATCCTGCGCACCAACGACCTCGTCCTCATCACCGTGGTCGAATCGATCCTGAAGGCGGAGGGAATCGCCTTTTTCGTCGCCGACCAGCACATGGCCGCGGCCGAAGGGTCGCTCGGCTTCTTGCCGAGACGGATTCTTGTCGACGCGCGCGCGGCGGGACGGGCGCGCCGCCTCATCGCCGAGGCGGGTCTGGGAAAAGAATTGCGCGATGCCTGAGCGGCCGCCGATCGGGGACGGGCTGACCGAGGATCAATGGCTCGGCGGCCGGCTCATCCTCGTTCAGCCAGGGCGCGGCCATCGGGTCGGCACGGACGCCGCGCTGCTGGCCGCCGCGGTCGGCGCCCGGCAAGGGCGGATCGTGGACGTCGGCGCGGGCGTCGGCGCGGTCGGCCTGGCGCTCGCCAAGCGCTCGCCGCTCGCCTCAGTCGATCTCGTCGAGCTCGATCCCGAGCTGGCGGCGCTCGCCGAGCGCAACGCCGGGCGCAACGGACTTTGCTTGCGCGCGCGTGTCCTGCGCCTCGACGCGCTCAATTCCCGCGAGCGCCGCGAGGCCGGGCTTGTCGAATCGGCCGATTGCGTGGTCACCAATCCGCCGTTCTTCGAGGCTCACGCCGTTCGCGCCTCTCCCGACGAAGGCAGGAAGCGGGCGCATATCCTGCCGGGCGCTGAGCCCGGCGCGGGGCTCGCGGACTGGATTTCCGCTTCCCTCGCGATGCTCGCGCCGGGCGGGCTTTTCGCGATGATCCATCGCCCCGAGGCGCTAAGCCCGATCCTGACCGCGATCGGCGCTCGGCTCGGCGGGCTCGCGCTTCTGCCGGTTCATCCGACGCGGGGCGCAAGCGCGCATCGGCTGCTCATCTCGGGCGTGAAGGGCTCGAAGGCCGCGCTGCGCCTTGCGCCGGGACTCGTGCTGCACGAGGCGGACGGCCGGTTCACTCCGCAGGCCGACGCCATCCATCGTGGCGAGCGGTTCATCGACTGGGGCGCGGGCTGACATCGCGCCGGTAAACTCGCTAAACTTTCGCAAGGGCGGCTTCGGCGCCGGTTCGACGAAGGGGGAATCCATGCGGTCCAGGGCAAGCCTCGTTCGTTCGCGTGCAATCGCGGTCCTGCTTGCGAGCCTTCCGCCGCTCGCGGGCTGCGCGATCCCGCCGTCGGGAATTCCGACCGAGGCCAGCATCCGCGGCGTCAAGCCGTCGGGGACGGTG
>DATNBG010000413.1:0-4226 GCA_035572075.1 Roseiarcus sp.
ATGTCCACAAAAAAAGAGCCCTACTGCGCGTAGCTCAGCGCCGCGCTCGGCGTCGCGGCCTCGGGGGTGTTGGAGAGATAAGCGGCGAGGTCGTCGGCGCATTTGGCCGCGACGCTATTCAGCGCCGCATCGTCGAGTATCGCCCAGGCGTCGTCGCCTGAGCCCTTGACCGCGATCGCATCGCTCAGCCGCTGGGCGCGCTGCTTGTCGGGCGTGAACACGTCCCAGACGACATCGACCTCCGCCCCGCCCTCGATCAGCGTCGCGGTGAGATAGCCGCGCACCAGGTAGTGCGCCTTCGCCGGCTCCACGAGCGCGATCCGTCGCGCCGCGGCCGCCTCATCGAGGCTCTCATGAAAGCGCGCGGAAAGATCGGCCGGCGCGCCGTCGAGCGAAACGATCGCGACCGTGGCAGCCGCCATGTTGGCGTCGTCGCGCAGGACGAACGCAGGGCGCGCATCGGCATTCGGCGGGTCGGCCGCGACATCGTTGCAGGCGCTGAGCGTCCCCGAAGCAAGGATGATGAAAGCTCCAGCCAAAACGACGCGGGCCGCGCTCCCGCGCGCCCGAGCTTCCCGATACGGCAGGCTCACTCTCGTCACCTCTGCGCCGGGCCTGCGTTCGCCGCCCGCCGAAATCCTTAACAAAATTCTAATACGGGGCGAGTGCTACCGTATTTTCGGGGGTGAGGTCCAGCCGTACGCTTTGGCGAGTGAGACGTGGGTCGCTACGAGAACGCTCACTTGCGGCGTCGGACGGGGTCGCCAGCAACGTCCCGAGGCCGAGGCCCGGCGTCGCCGTTCACCATGAGGTCGGTCATTTCCGCGCCAGCGCCCACACCTGGATCGGATAATCCTCCTCGTTCCTGAGCGAGTGCAGCCAGCGGTTATAGGGCGTCCACATCAGCAAATTCGAGCGCACGCATGACCGGTTGCCCCACGAACCGGTAGTGATGCGATCGAGGTCGAATCCGCCCTCGGCAAGCAGATGCCGCATACCAAGCTCCGTCCAACGCGAGCAATCGATGGGATGGCCGTGGATCCTGACCAGGAATGGCGTGGTTATGAGGAACGCGCCGTCCGGATTGAGCATCGAGAAGACATTGCGGACGGCGCGATACGGCCAAAGCACGTGCTCGAAGACTTGTTCGGCGATGATGATGTCGAAGGTCTCGTCAAGCACGCCGGCGCAGACATCATATTCCGGATAGCCCCGGGTGATATACCTGGCAAAACCGAAGTCCCGCCATTGGAGGCCGCTGATTTCCAGCGCCGAGGCGTGCTTGAAGTCGAGTTCCCCCACCAGGCGAGCCGTTTCCTTGTCCATGACGACGCGAAGCCAGTGGTCGTAGCCGTGGGGGTACAGCTTCGCCTTGGCGAACTGGAAGGCCTTCTGCAGTCCGGGAATACGCTTGAGCTGTGAGTTTGAAACCATCGGCCATTTCCTTCGCGGCTATCGCGCAGGCTCGTCTACGCCACTGGCAAACGCACGGCAAAGACCAGCAGACGAGGATGGCTCCGCTCCCCCGCCCGCAACGCGGTCGGCGCCTTCGGGCGGCGACTTAAGAGCCTCTTCGGCGCTTCGATCGGATCGGCGGGAGGCTGTCGGGCCTTGCCTCGACCGCCATTTGGCCGCAATGGTCGGCGACATCCATCCTTCCGGTCCGATTTCGCCCTCATGCCCTTGACCTCCCGAGCCTCGCCCGAATGCGCGCTTTATCTCGTCACTCCGCCTCTCGCGGCCGCTGACGCCGGCGCCTTCGCCAGGGTCTTCGTGGAGACGCTCGAGGCCGCGTCGGCCGCTTGCGCGCTCCTCCGCCTCAAGCCCGATTCGCTCGCCAAGGCGGAGGCTGTCGCGGCGCCGTTCCTTCGCGCGGCAAATGACGCCGACTGTGCGCTGTTGATCGAAAACGACCTCGGGCTCTCGGCTCGGCTTGGCGCGGACGGGGTTCATGTCGCCGGCGCGGGGGCGGATCTTTCCCAGGCGATCGCGCGGCTGAAACCGCAACGAATTGTCGGCGCGGGGGCGTTGCCCACCCGCGATGAGGCCATGATCGCGGGCGAAATGGGGGCCGACTACGTCATGTTTGGCGAGCTTGACGGGGCTAAACGAGCTATGGGCCTTAAGCCGTTGATTGTGCGGGTCGCGTGGTGGGCGGAAATCTTCGAGACGCCGTGCGTCGCCTGTGCGGGCGCCCTCGCCGAGGCTCGCGCGCTTAAGGAAGCCGGCGCCGATTTCGTCGCCCTTGGCGAACCGATCTTTGGGAGTTCGTCGCCAGCGGCGGCCGCGAGCGAGGCGCAAGCCTTGATCGCGGGCGTGAGCGCGGTTGCGCCATGACGAGGATCGCGCTCGCCCTCGCCTTCGGCTTGAGCTTGAGCGGCGCCGCGCTCGCGCAGCCGCCCAAGCCGGCGCCATCGGCAAAGCACGCCCCAACGCCCAAGGAGGCCCCAGCGGCGAAGCCGGCGCCATCCCCGAATATCGGCTCGCCGCTCTTCGGGGAAGCGGGCATGGCGCCCCGCGACTCGCTGCCGCCTCCGCTGCCGCCGCGAGCGGACGGAGTGCCGGCGGATATGGCCTTTGGCGCCTATCAGCGCGGCAATTTTCTCTACGCGCTCATGGAGGCTGAACGGCGCCTCGACGCCAATTCGAAGGACGCGGCGGCGATGACGCTGATCGGCGAGATCTACCGCGACGGCGCGGCGGTCCCCCGCGACGACCACGCGGCTGCGGAGTGGTTCCGGCTCGCCAGCAACCTTGGCGATCCGCAGGCGGCCTATGAACTCGGCGCGCTTCTGCTTCAGGGCGCGAACGGGGTCAAGAAGGACCCGGCCGGGGCGGAGGCCCAGTTCGAGCGCGCCGCGGCCAAGAACCTTCACGGCGCGCTCTACAACCTTGGCGTCATGGCGCTTCAGGGAATGGACGGCAAGACGCCGGATTACGCGAAGGCGGCGCAATATTTCCTTCGCGCCGCGAACGCGGGCGACGACGACGCGGCCTATTCCTACGGCGTCATGCTGCGCGACGGCAAAGGCGTGCCCATGAACATCGGCGAGGCGGTGCACTGGCTCAAGCGCGCGTCCGATGACGGCGTCATCGCCGGCCAGGTCGAATACGCGATCATGCTGTTCAACGGCGAGGGCGTGCCAAGAGACGAGGCCGGGGCGGCCAAGATCCTCCTCACCGCCGCCGCCCGCGGCAATCCGATCGCCCAGAACCGCGTCGCTCATCTCTACGCCCGCGGCGAAGCGCTGCCGAAAGACCTGGCCAAGGCCGCCGCCTGGAACAGCTTCGCCAAGGCGGCGGGGCTCAAGGACAACGAACTCGATGTGGAGACCGCCAATCTCACTCCCGAGGAGCGCAGCCGCTTCACCAAGATGGTCCACGAGATCGCCGGCTTTTGACGGGAGCGCGACTCAGAGCGTCGCGGCCGCGCCCGCTCACTTCAGCAGATAGGGCATGCTGACCGCCCGATTGCGGCGATCCGGCGAATTTTCACCCGGCTAGGCGCTTGATGATGGTGGGCAGCCGTTATCAGTCGAACCAAGTGTGTTCACGGCGCGAGAGGAGTAAATCTACACCCCCCTGTCAAATATATTGACTCCAAACGAAGCGACGAGCGAAACGAAAGATTCAAACCCCTAGTAAAGATAGCAGTATATCCTGTGGGGATTTCAACTCTCGAAATAATTTCTGGTGCAGAACCCAAGGCCATTATGGACTCGAATATCAAATTCGTTAGTGCCGGCTGGCGTTTATAGGGCGATTCATCAGATTGCCAGAGTTTGTGGTTCCAGTGCGCCCATCCCCAGTCTTCCAGGATGTACTTTCCGCCAGGCTTTAGGTAGCCGAATGTTGCTTCAAACACAGATTTACTTAGGTCATACGTATGCGAGCAATCGTCGATTATCAGGTCCAGAGGTTCGTCACCAAATTCACCATTTAAAATTGTGCGGATAGCTTCGGAGTCCCCCTGGTCGACCCCACCATACAGCTTGATGCTATTGGACCATCCGCACATTTCAATTACTTCATTCAGAGATTCAATGTCGGTTACCTGGTCAATAGCAACTATCTTTTCCGGGTTGATCGTATCCGCCAAGAATAACGGCATCCCCGCCTGAAAAAAGCCTATCTCAAGTATTCGCTTTGGCTGATCATCCAGAATCTTTTCATACAGTTCAAGGAACTTACGATCTTTCAAGAGCGCAACTTGCCTTCCACTTGTT
>DATNBG010000414.1:0-4942 GCA_035572075.1 Roseiarcus sp.
GCGGATATGACCGAGCAGCGCGGGATCCGCGCGGTCCTTGGCGTCGGGGGCCATCAATTGCGCGGTCGAGCGTTCGTTTGGCCTTTTCATCGTGCTGACGGCGTGAATGAATTGCGAGAGGTCGATGGTGTAGTCGTCAAACGTCACCATCGAGGAATCGCCGGCCGACTGCGGCCGCAATAAGACTCCCTTGGACAGCTGGAGATAGGTGACTCCGTCCCGTTCGACCGTCTTTCCGTCCTCGGCGATATAGGTCGTGACCCGGGCGGGATCGCGCTGATCTTGCATGAACACCCCGTGCAGCGCCCCATCGGGCGTGCGCTCGCGGAAGTGAAAGACGAACCCCGATTCGAGTTGAGAGAAAGCGCCCGGACGCGCGAAGTTAGCGATGAAATCGGCGTGAACGAACGTCGTCAGCTTCTCGATCGCGCCGAAGCTCCAGGGCAAAACCTGGAGATAGAGCGCCGCCACGACCACATAGACCAGCCCCGACAGCAGCGCCATCGGGCGCAACAGCCGGACTGGCGACAGGCCCGACGCCGACATGACGACGAGTTCGCTGTCGCCGTTGAGCTTGTTGAGTGTGTAGAGGATCCCCGCGAACAGCGCCACGGGCAGGATGATGGCCACCAGCGAGGGCAGCGCCAGTCCGGTGATCATGAGAAAGATCATGATGGTCTGACCTTTGGTCGTGATCAGGTCGATCTGCCGCAAGGCCTGGGTCACCCAGACCACGCCGGTCAGGACCACGAGGCCCGTGATACAGGCCGTTGTCGCGGTCCTGAACAGATAGCGCTCGATTCGGATCATTGACGCATCTTTAGAAAGCGCGAGCAGACGCCCGCACGCCCCTCCGCGCGCAGGCCCTGCCCGATGCGTTCTGTCGTTGCAAGCGGCTCGCCTTCCCCAGTGTCAGACCTGACCGGCTGAAATGTGCCGCCCAATCGCGGCGGCTTATTGACGAGAACGGCAAACTCCCGATATGGCGGCGCCCACCGCCAGCGACGCCGCCTCGGTTGGCCTGAAGTCATCAAATCCGGACGAAGGAAGCGCGTTGGTCATGAGCGGAGCCGTCAAGATCGCCTTTGGGCCCTTGTCCGCGCCCAAGGGCAACGCGCTTGTCGTCTTCGTCGGGGCTGACATGAAGCCGGCCCCGGCCGTGACCGCTGAGTTCGGCGATCTCGAGCCGCTCATCCGCGCCGCGGCCAAAGCCTCCCATTTTAGCGGCGCCCGGGGCGCCGCGCTCGACATTCTGGCGCCGGCGGGCCTTGATGCGACCCGTCTGCTGGTTGTGGGCGTCGCTCCAGGCAAGGACAGCGCGCCCCTGGACTTCGTCACGCTCGGCGGGTTCACATTCGGCAAAGTGACTGGCGCGAAGCGGGCCGAGGTCGCGTTCGAGGCCCCATCCGGAATGTGGGACGGCCCGGCCGCGGCCGATTTTGCGCTCGGTCTTCGCCTGCGCGGATACCGGTTCGACAAATACAAGACGCGCAAGAAGGATTCGGAGGACGATACCTCCGAGGCGCCTCATTTCGTCATCGGCTTGAGCCACGGCGCCGCGGCCCGCTCAGCCGCCCAGGACCGCTTCGCCGTCGCCGAAGGCGTCGAACTGGCCCGCAATCTGGTCAACGAGCCGCCCAACGTCCTTTTTCCCGCCGAATTCGCCGACCGCGCCAAGCCCCTGGAGAAGCTTGGCGTCGAGGTGAAAACGCTTGACGAGAAGGCGATGGGCAAACTCTCGATGAACGCCCTTCTCGGCGTGGGACGAGGATCGGCGCGAGAGAGCCGCCTCGTCGCGATGCGATGGAATGGCGCGCGATCCAAACGGACAAAGCCGATCGCGGTTGTGGGCAAGGGAGTCTGCTTCGATTCCGGCGGGATCTCGATCAAGCCTTCGGCCGGCATGGAGGATATGAAAGGCGACATGGGGGGCGCGGCCTGCGTTGTCGGGCTCATGCACGCGCTCGCCTCCCGCAAGGCGAAAGTCAACGTGGTCGGAATCGTCGGCCTGGTCGAGAACATGCCCGACGGCGACGCACTCCGCCCGGGCGACATCATCGCCTCGATGTCGGGGCAGACGATCGAGATCGTCAATACGGACGCCGAGGGGCGGCTCGTCCTGGCCGACGCGCTCTGGTACGCGCAGGAGACCTATTCGCCCCGCGCGATCATCGACCTTGCGACGCTGACCGGCGCCATCCTGGTCGCGCTCGGCCATGAAGCGGCCGGGCTCTTTTCCAACAATGACGAGCTTGCCCAGCGCCTCGTCTCCGCCGGCGAGGCGACAGGCGAGAAGGTGTGGCGCATGCCGCTCGGGCCAGCCTATGACAAGCTGATCGATTCCAAATTCGCCGACATGAAGAACACCGGCGGGCGCCACGGCGGCTCGATCACCGCCGCCCAGTTTCTGCAGCGATTCGTGAAGGAGACCCCGTGGGCGCATCTCGACATCGCGGGAACGGCGATGGGCTCCCCGTCCTCGGACATCAATCCGTCGTGGGGTTCGGGCTGGGGCGTGCGTCTTCTCGATCGTCTCATGGCGGACTCCTATGAAGACTAGGTTCTCGCGAAGATTAGGTTCTCGTTGACCAATTGATTCGAGAATCGGGCTTGAGGGGTCAGGATGCGGATTGGGTCCACGATATTCGCGCTTGCAGCCGCCTGGACCGCCTCGCTCGAGCCGGCGTGGGCGATCGCCGGATGCGACGCCTTCACCAACGCCCTGCGCTCCGGGGCGAGCGACATGCAGGTCGAGTTCGGGCGCGCCGTCGTCGTCTCCCGGACGCGCTCGGATTCGATCGTTTTCGACGTGACGACAAGCGTGGACGTCGATGCGACCCTCACCTGCCGCGGCGATCAATTCCAGCGCTTCGAGGCGCGCATCAGCCAGCCGGCCAACGCCCGGACGACCACGAATTTCGAGCGCTTTCAGACGGCGGCGCTGAAAGCGGCGCTCGGCTGGGACGCGGGCAAGAGCCGCGGCGTCCTGCGAGGCATGAGCACGGATGCGAGCGAGTATCTCGCGGCCTCCCGCGAGCGGGGCGACGTCTATGTCGCGGGCAAGACGGAAGAGCACGAGCCGGGCGGGGTGAGCCTTGGGCTGATCGCCACCGGCTCCGACCGCACTTTCGTCATCGTCGGCCCCGCGGGCCAGTGATGGAGGCGCGGTTTCATCATCTCGAGCGGCGGCGCATCGACCAGGCGCTGCCGCGCCTCATCGAGCGCGCGCGGGAGGAGGGCCGGCGCGTCGTCGTGCGCGCCTCTTCCGACGAGATGGTGGCCGCGCTTAACGAGCGGCTGTGGACCTATGACGACGCAAGCTTTCTTCCCCATGGGGCGGCCGGCGACGGCGATCCGATGACCCAGCCGGTCTTCCTGACCTGCGAGGCCGGCAATCCCAACTCCGCGACGATGCTGGTCCGGCTGTCGGGCGCCGAAGCCGGCGAGGGCGACGGCGACTTCGATCTCGTCGTGCTTCTGTTCGATGGGCGTGACGAGGCCGCGCTCGGCGAGGCGCGCAGCGAATGGCGGCGGCTCAAGGATGAAGGCCGCGCGATCAGCTACTGGCGCGAAAGCGATGAAGGCGGCTGGGAGCGGGCGCGGTAGGGCGTTCGGAAGAACGCCCGTCTCTCGACGGGCCATGGCGGGTGAGGAAAGGGCCGCGGCGCCCGTCCTCCCCTACGAAGCGGGGGAGGGGGAGCGGCCAAAGGCCGGTAGAGGGGGCGCTTGCAGGCGTTACCGCGAGTCAGCCGGCGGGCCGTTGGGATAGGGCCTGACTCGGTCTATCGACGATCGGCGGCCTCGAAAAATCCAGCGAGCTTGCTGTTGACCGCGCTTGCCGCCTCGAGGTGGGGCATGTGTCCGGCGTTCTCGAGGCGCACGACCTCGACGGAAGCGGGAAGGCCCTCCGCGGCCGCCGGATTGAGGATCGCGTCGCGCGCGCCCCACAGGATCATGACCGGAACGCGATTCTCCTGAACGAGATCCCGGAAGCTCGCCGCCTGCCGGCCCGAGGGGAGGTTCTTGTCCGCGATCGCGCGCAGCGCTTCCTTTGCGCCCTCGATGCGCTTGAAGCGCAGCACGCCCTCGATCATCTGGGACGACACGAGGTCCGGGTCGCTCAGGAGAAGCTGGAGCGCGCTCTTGACATCCTTGCGCTTCTGGGCGGCGATGAATCCCTCGACGAAGTCGGCGTTGACCTTCTCGCCGAATCCGACTGGCGCGATGCCGGCGACGGAGGCGACCCGCTCGGGATGGTCGCGCAGGATCTGGAACGCGACCGATCCGCCGAGCGAATGGCCGACCAGATGAACGTTCGAAGCGCCGGTCTCGTCGATGAGATCGACTACTCCTTGCGCAAGCTCGGCCAGGTCGCCGGTCGCGAGCGTCTTGCTCGATTTGCCGTGGCCGGGCAGATCGATCGCATAGACGGGACGGCTCTTCGCCAGGTCGTCGATGTTGAAGAGCCAGTTGTCGGAATCGCCGCCGAACCCATGGATGAGCACTACCGGCGTCGCCGAATTTTGCAGGCCGGCCGCCTTGAACACCAGCGTCCGCCCGTCGCGCTCGAGCTTGCGCTCGACCGGCGCTCCCGCCGCCGCGTCGTCCGCCGGCCCCTCGACCACGAAGCCCGCGACGAAGCTGTCGATGTCCGCGTCGGAAACGCTCGAGGGCGCGAGGACCGCGAGCAGCGCGCCGACTGGAAGGACGGCGCCCTCCTGTGCGACGAGGCGGCGCACGGTTCCCGACGTTGGGCTTTCGAAGACGTTCGCGAGCTTGGACGTCTCGATCTCCGCGATCTCCTGTCCCTTCTCGATCTCGGCGCCGCTCTCGATGAGCCACGAGGTGAGCGCGCCCTCCTCCATGGCGAGCCCCCATTTCGGCATCACGATCGGCTCAATGTCGCTCATCATGCACGCCCTCGCGCCACCGCAAGAACGGC
>DATNBG010000415.1:0-3469 GCA_035572075.1 Roseiarcus sp.
TCTTGAATCCGCAACCGACTACGCCGCGGCCGCGATTGCAGACAGGCACGGCGGCGGCGAGGTCGCGGCCAAAATCCAGGCGCATGTCATCGTGGCTGCAATCTAAGATCTCCGTTCGGACCGATTGGCGCCGCCAAGTTCACCAAGATCGCCAAGGCGCTTCGTGTTCTTCCTGTCCTCCGGAGGCTCGATGAGACTCGGCTACAACACCTGGCCGATGCCGACGCTTCCGTTCGACGAGGCCGTGCCTTCCCTCGCGCGCCTGGGCTACGATCGGGAATTGACGGCTTCAGGCTACGATGGCGGCGTCGCGGTCGAGATCAGCGTATTCCGCCAGCGCGCGCCCGGCTATGACCCTTACGACGCCGCGGCGCGCTCCTATGCCGTGCTGGCGAAAGCCTTCGACGAAGCGAAGAAAGGGAAGGCTCGAGGAGGGGTAAGTTGAGCGGATCGCGGCGGAAATCCTACCGGGTGGGGGTCATCGGCTTCGCCCATATGCACGTGAACGAGCTGGTCGACCGCTTCGCGGCGACCGGTCGTTCGCCGATCGTGGCCTGCGCCGACACCACGCCTCGCACGCCTTCGCTCACCACGGTCGAAGGCAGCCGCAAGGCGAATCTCAAGCGCGCTCTTGCGCTGCCGGGCGCTCCGCGCCTCTACGAGGATTATCGCGAGCTTATGAAAGCGGAGCGGCTCGATGTCGCGATCCTCTGCCCCGAGAACGCGCGCCACGCCGAGATCGCCGCGGCCGCCGCGGAGCATGGCGTCCATGTGCTGACGGAAAAGCCGATGGCGTCGAATCTCGATGGCGCGCGGGCGATGGCGGACGCGGCGAAGAAGGCGGGCGTCAAGCTCGCGGTCAACTGGCCGATAGCCTGGTCGCCGGCGTTCCGCGCGCTGAAGACGCTCGTCGCGGACAGGGCGATCGGCGACCTTTGGGAGGTCAGATGGCGCAATCCCGCTTCGCTCGGGCCCCTTGCTCACGGCAGTCTGCACCCCGGAGACACGGTCGTTTCGGGCGCGGTCTCCGATGCGGAGAAGGGGGCCGAATGGTGGCATCAAGCAAAGGCCGGCGGCGGCGCCCTGCTCGACTATTGCTGCTACGGCGCCTGCCTTTCCGCCTGGCTGATGCCCGGGCAAGCGACCTCCGTGCTGGGGCTCGCCGCCAATCTCAGGAGCCCCTATGGCGACGCGGACGACAACGCGGCGATGATCGTGCGCTTTCCCGCAGGTCTGTCGATCCTCGAAGCGAGCTGGACCACGGTTCACAACGGCGGCGCGCCGGTGCTCGCTCTTTACGGGACCCAGGGAACCATCGCGGTTGAAGGCGGTGAAATCCTCATCTATCGCGAGAAGGGTTCGAAGACGCCGAGCCGGGTCGAAAAGGGCGAACCCCTGCCGCAAGGCCGGTCGACGATCGCCGAGGAGTTCCTGCGGCATCTCGAGACGGGTGAGCCTTTGCATCCGCTTCTCGACCTGCCGGTCAACCTCGCAACAATGGCCATTCTCGACGCAGGGATCCGCTCCGCCCGATCCGGAATGAGCGAGCCGGTCGAGCGGACTTGAACAGGCTTAAGGACAGAGTGGAATGGCGCCGATCGGAATTGGGATTGTTGGCTGCGGAGACATCGCGCGGGCGCGATTTTTTCCGGTTGTCGCGCGGGCGACGGGCTTTGCCTTGCGCGGGCTCACGTCCCGCACACTTGGGCCATGCGAACCGCTCGCCAAGCAATATGGCGGAACGATCTATCCGGATCTCGACTCGCTCCTCAGCGCGAGCGACGTCGAGGCGGTCATCATCGCAACCCCGCATCCCACTCATGCCGATCTCGCGATCCGCTGCCTGGAAGCGGGCAAGCAAGTGCTGTGCGAAAAGCCGATGGCGACTTCGATCGGCGACGCCGTCCGCATCGAAGAGGCCGCCGCGAGATCGGATAGGGTGTTCATGGCGCTTCCCTTCGACCGGAGCCCGGCGGTCGAGGAAGCCAAGCGCCTCATCGATTCCGGCGCCATCGGCCGGGTCAGCATGGCTGATTCCGTGCTCGCGCATCGCGGCCCCAAACATGCGCCATGGTTCTTCGACGCCGAGAAGGCTCACTGGGGTTGTCTGGCCGATCTCGGCGTCTACATGATCAGTGAGTTGACCTACCTTTTCGGCCCGGCCAAATCGGTTCGCGGCAAGGTCGACACGATCTTCCCCGAGCGTCAGGACCCGGACGGAAAACCGATCGCGGCGACGGTCGACGACAACGCCGTGGCCGTCCTCGAATTGCCGCAGGGCATTCTTGCGACCATCCGCGCCAACTGGTGCTCCCCGTCCGACCATCGCAACGTGATCCGCCAGACACGCATCCACGGGACGTCGGGCATGATCTTCATCAATCTCGCGTCCAAGGAGGACCGGCTCGTGGTCTTTTCGCCGGAGCGCCCGATTCCTGGCGCGGCGCCCGGCGGGTACGCGGGAATGACGAACTGCTATCGCCCCACGCTGACCTCGCTCGATGACGATCTCGAGATCATGCGCGCGTTCGAGGCTGAAATCCGGGCCGGCAAGGGCCGCGGCAACCTCTCCCGCGCGCGCCATGTCATCGAGATCATCGACAGGATCTACGCGTCGTCGGCCTCCGGCCGGGCCGAAGCGATCGGATCGGCTTAGCGTGATTTGCCGTTGGGTGGAGTTGCGGCGCCTTTAATGTGATACCTAAACGGGGTCCCAAGAGCCTGAAAACCTTAGGGCGCGGGACTAAAAGGAACCTAAGCCAGCAGGCGCGTTGTGATCTGCCCTCCGCAAGGGCGGCCCTTCAAGCGGTTCCGCACAAGGCCAGAAGCGGCTGGTTTCGGCAGCTTGCGTCCCTCGATCGCCTTGATGCGCGGCCCTTCCAGCGTCGCGCGGCCTTCGACCCAGCCGTCGGACGCGAGCGCCGATCCTTCTCGCGATACGTCAAGGGTGGTCATCAGGGCTGCTCCATGGTTTCGCCAAACAGCGCCACGCGCTCCTCCGGCGCACGCCCGCTCGCGACCAGCCAGGCGCCGGTCAGCGCGTCGCCTTTCGGCTCGAGAATCGGACGGGCCGCCTTTTCGGACAGGGCCGCGCGCAGGGGCGCAACGAGACCGCCCGCCGCATAGAGCGGCGTGGCGTCGTCCGAGATCACGCCGATGAGCGCTGCGAGATGCTCAATTGCGCGGTCGCGGATCCGCACGGCTGCAGGGTTGCCAGCGTCAGACTGCGCAAGAACGTGAGGCGCGAGGGACGCGAGCTTGCTCGGCCCCAAATCGCGCATCCACCCCGTTCGGACCGCTTCAATTCCGCCGATCGCTTTGTCCACCGCTCGGCTCAGGTCATCCGAAGCAACGACGCCGTCGAGCGCGGCGAAGAAATGCCGTAGCGCCCGCTGACCCATCCAGCTTCCGCTGCCGCGATCACCCGCTATCCATCCCCACGCGTCGCGTTGGATAGATAAACCGTTTG
>DATNBG010000416.1:0-4073 GCA_035572075.1 Roseiarcus sp.
GGGGCGTGCGCCGACTGGTTCGCGGTGGTGGCGCTCTTTCGCCGTCCGCTCGGCCTGCCCATTCCCCATACCGCCGTCATCCCGGAAAACAAGCGGCGGATCGGCGCGGCGATGGGCCGCTTCATCACCAACAACTTTCTGTCCCCCCGCGTCGCGATCGCGCGGCTTGCGTCGGTCGATTTTGCGTCTCTCGCGGCGCGATGGCTCGAGGACGAGCGCCACGCCCGGGCGGTCGCGTCCGCCGCCACGCGAGCCATTCCCTACGCGCTCGACCTCGCGCCCAAGGCGGCGATCGGCGACTGGGCCGCTTCCGCCGCGCGGCGCGGGATCGAGGCGGTCCCTCTCGCGCCGCTCGCGTCCCGGGGCCTGTCGATCCTGTGGGCCGAGGGGGCGGGGCAAATGCTGCTCGACCAGGGCCTCGATCTCGTCGAAGCGGCGCTCGACCGCAACAAGGCGGCGATCGCAAGGGCCGTGTCGCAGAGGTCGTCGCGCTTCATCCCTAAATGGGTCGATGACATGATCGCCGCCAAGGTGATCAACGGCGTCTCGCAAACGTTGAAGGAGGCGCGCGACCCCGACCATCCGTGGCGCGACGAGGCCAATGCGCTGGTCCGGAAATGGATCGACGCTCTCGCGCACGATCCTGACGTGCGCGCGAAAGGCGAGGCCTTGAAGCGAGAGATTCTCAGCCATCCGGTATTCGCCGAGCAGGCCCGGGGGCTGTGGGAAGACCTCGAGCGGGGCTTGAGGGACGATCTGCCCCGCCATGCCGAGGCGATTGTCGGTTGGCTCGCGGCTTCCGCGGCCGCGCTCGGCCGCTGGCTCGAAGAGGACGGCGCGCGCCGGGCGAGGATCAACCGGCGCCTGAGACTGCTGGCGCTGCGCGCGGTCCTGCCGCGCCGGGCCGAGATCGGCGGCTATATCGCCGCGGTGGTCGACAATTGGAACACCGCCACGCTCGTCAGCCGCCTCGAACTGCAAGTCGGCCGCGACCTCCAATATATCCGCATCAACGGGACGCTGGTCGGCGGGCTGGTCGGGCTTCTGATCTTCACCCTGACGCAGGCGTTTGGCGGCTGAGGCGGGGGCGCCATTTCCGAGTCCGAATCGAGCCTTTTCAAGAGCTTGCGGCGCCATTTTCGATCCTCCCCGTCCTCGGTCTCGCCCTGGACACCGCGTCGCGAAGCGGATTCGGAAGCCCGGCCGAAAAACCAAGGCGAATTGTTTCGCCGTGCGAAACCGGCGGTTTCGCGTCCTGGGCGCAAGTTATTGAAATCATTGGGGCGAGCGTTTCGCTGTGCGAAATCGCCGGTTTCGCACCCGCTGCGCAAGCCTTTGAAATCATTGGGCGCGAAATGAGACGATTTCGCGGAAGTGTTTGTTTTCAATGGGTTGACCGCCGTTTGGTTTCGCAATTTTCCCGCCCTCGAATGCCTTCCTTCACGCCTCCTTTTCCCGCGGGGCAAGGCCGGAGGATGGATCGATTCGGCCGCGACGCGATCATGAGTGATTTCAGCATAACAGAAATAATATCCCCATCCTTCCGGTTTGTCAACGATTGTTCGCTTGAGCCCGTGTTCAGAGCGTGGCGGGCGCCAGGGGAGGCTTGCCGAGAATTATGTCGGACGCC
Organism: Roseiarcus sp.; assembly: GCA_035572075.1. Taxonomy (GTDB): domain Bacteria; phylum Pseudomonadota; class Alphaproteobacteria; order Rhizobiales; family Beijerinckiaceae; genus Roseiarcus. The sequence goes on from DATNBG010000416.1 coordinate 1,631, forward strand.
TTCTCCGCCACCATGATTGTCGGCGCGTTGGTGTTGCCCGACGGCACGAAGGGCATGACGGAAGCGTCGACGATCCGGATGCCGATGAGGCCCTGGAGCTTGAGATCCGGCGCCACGACGGCGCCCGGCCCCGAGCCCATCGCGCATGTCCCAGCAGGGTGGTGGTCAGTCTTGCACGTCCGAAAGGCGAATTCCGCGAGCTCGTCGTCGGTCGTGAGATTGTCGCCGGGCAACCGCTCGGCGAGCACATAGGGCTTGAGCGCTGGCTGGCGCAGGATTTCGCGCGCGAGACGCAGGCCCTTGATCGCGCACTCGCGATCGTAAGGGTCGGCCCAGTAGTTGGGATCGATCAGAGGCGCCGCTTTCGGATCGGCGCTGGCGATCCTGACCGTGCCACGCGAGCGGGGACGCAGGAAGGCGGAGTTCAGGGTGACGCCCGGATTCTTCATCGCCGCGACGCCGGCTTCGATGCCGGAGCCGAGCCCAAGGTGGAACTGGATGTCGGGGGAACGGGCGCTCTTGTCGGCATACCAGAAGCCGCCGGTCTCGAAGAGCGTCGATGTCACCGGGCCGGTCTTGAACAGAAGATATTGCAGGCCAGCCCACGCGGTGCGGTGCGGACGCGCGACGCGGTCATAGGTGTGCTCGCCGGTGCATTCGGAGATCGCATAGAGGTCGAGGTGATCCTGCATGTTGGCGCCGACGCCCGGCAGGTCGTGCACGACAGGAACGCCGGCCGCCTTCAGAGCATCGGCCGGCCCGATGCCGGAAAGCTGAAGCAGGCGGGGCGAACCGATTGCGCCGCAACTGATGATCAGCTCGCGGTCCGCGTTGAGCGCCTCGGTTCCGGTCCCCGAAGCGATCGTCACCCCGACCGCGCGGCCGTTTTGAACCTCGATCTTCAGGGTCTGGGCGTTCAGGCGAACTGTCAGGTTCTTTCGTCCCTGGACCGGTTTCAAGAAAGCGCTTGACGCCGAGGATCGCTCGGCGTTGCGGGTCGAAAGCTGGTAGTGCCCGACTCCCTCCTGGACGGCGCCGTTGAAGTCGTCGTTGAACGGAATTCCGACCTCCTGCGCGGCCCGCAGGAAGGCGTAGGAGATCGGCGGCGGGTTGATCGGATAGGAGACGCCGAGCGGGCCGCCATAGGCGTGATAGGCGTTGTGGAGCTTCTGGTTGTCCTCGCTGCGCTTGAAGTAGGGCAAGACCTCCCGATAGCTCCAGCCGGTCGCGCCGGCGTCGCGCGCCCAGGCGTCGTAGTCCTTGCGGTTGCCGCGCGCATAAACCTGGGCGTTGATCGTGGAGCCGCCGCCGATGACCTTGCCCTGGGTATACCGGACGACCCGGCCGCCCAGGTGTTTCTGCGGAACCGTGCTCCAGCCCCAGCTGGCGACGCCCTTGGTCATTCTGGCGAAACCGGCCGGCATCCGGAACAGGGGATTCCAGTCGCTCCCGCCGGCCTCCAGCAACAAGACTTTGATTGATGGGTCGGCGCTCAGGCGAGTGGCGAGCACGGAGCCGGCGGCGCCGCCCCCAACGATGATGTAGTCATAGGCCATGGCAGCCGTCCCTTCAGTGGAGATCGGATTTGGCGATGTGATCGGCGACGCGCAGCGCCTGGGCCGCGATCGTCAGCGCCGGATTCACCGCCGCCGAAGTCGGCAGGAACGACGCATCGACCACGAACAGATTGGGATGATCCCAGGCGCGGCAGAATGGATCGAGCGGCGCTGTCTTGGGGTCATTTCCGATTCTGACCGTGCCGCACTGATGCGAGGGGGTGCGGCGGTCGAACGGCTTCGAAAGCACGATCGGATAGCCGGCCGCCTTGAGCCGCTCCTTGAACGTCTTCACGAGACTTTCGTGAGCCGACCAGTTGCTGCGCTTCCAGTCGAGATGAATCTGTCCGCCCCGCATGGTCACGCGGCTCTCGGGATTGGGCAGATCCTCGCTCATCGCGTACCAGTCGACCGCGCGGCGGGTGAGAAGCGACAGCGCCCACTCGGGCGCGCGCGGCAGGTTCGACTTGAGAATCGGCGCCGTCACGCGGCCAAGAAGCTGGATGTTGCCAAGCGGCGGCCCACCCTTGCCGTCGGCGAGATAAAAATCGTTGATCCCCAGCGTCTTCTGATAGACGGAGTCGTTGACGGTCCTCGGGTCGATCGCGAGGACGGCGGAGCAATTGTGATTCATGAAATGCCGCCCGACGGCGCCGGACCGGTTGGCGATTTCGCCGTCCGCGGAGGCGAGCAGCAGCGCCGCCGAATTGACCGCCCCGGCGGACAGAATGACCGTCCCGGCCAGAATCCGCTTGCGTTCGCCTTGAGCCGTCGCGTCCACGCCCTTAAGGCGCTCGCCGCCGGCGTCAGGAAGGAGTCGCTCGACCTTCGTGTTCTCGCGCAGTTCGACGTTCGGGTGACGGAGCGCCTCGGCAAGTCCGCAGCTC
>DATNBG010000417.1:0-2938 GCA_035572075.1 Roseiarcus sp.
AGGCGGATTAGCGGGAGACGCGTTCCGACGGAATCGTCATCGCGAGGAGCCTGAAGGGCGACGCGGCGATCCAGAGATCGTAATGCGCCCTACGCTCTCCTGGATCGCTTCGCTCACGCTCGCGATGACGGGACTGCTCAAGTCGATCCGGTCCCGCTCTATCCGCCGATCAGACGCCAGCCGCCGGCGTTCCGCTCGAGCGCTGTCGTGCTGAGGCCGAATGGTTCCGGCGTGACACCGCGGATCCAGAGCTCCATGCGCTCGACCTCGACCTCGACAAAGATCGCGCTCGCGCGGTCCCTTTCGCTCGGAAAGTAGACGTCATAGGCGGCCTTCCAACGGCTGCGTCGCTCGGATTCGCTCTCGTGCAGCGCGGCCCTGCCGATCAAGGTGACGTAGGCGAGGTCGGGCTCGTGCTGAAAGAGGATCGCGACCTCCTTGGCGCGCCGCATGTCGGCGGCCTTCTGCGAACGGCCCCCGGTGAGGAACCGGACCTTCCACTCGTCTTCGCCCGGGTCGTTAAGCACCCGCCCCATCGGGCGGACGTGGGGGGTGGTGCCGGCCTCGCTCGCGGTCGCGAGCCAGCAATAGCGCGCGCTTCGAATTGTCTTCGCCGCGCCGGCCATGAGGCGGCTCACATCGACGGCGTCCGGCTTGGCCTTCGCTTCCAACATTGGATGATCCTCCGTTTCGCGCCCCGGCCGCCTCGACGCGTAGCATATGTTGACTATAGAGTCTAGACTGCTTAGTCTACAACCATGGGGCGAGCGCAGTTCGATCAAGCCGGTTTCCTGGCCGCGGCCCGCACGCTCATCGCCGAGCGGGGACTTGAGGCCTTGACCGTGGATTCCGTCGCCGAGCGGATCGGGGCGCCCAAGGGCTCGTTCTACTATCGCTTCGACTCGCGCGACGCGCTGCTCGGCGAATTGTGGCTCACAACCGTGCTCGCCTATCAGGAGGGCTTCGTCGCCGCGATCGAGGCGGGCGCGGGCCTACGCGCCGCGCTGCACACGCCGGCCTGGGCGCGCCGGCATTTGGACGACGCCCGGCTGCTCATGCTCTACAGCCGGCACGACTTCGTTCAGGGCGACTGGCCGGCGGCGCTGAGAGGCGGCGTCGCCGATCAGGCTCGGCGCTTCGAGGCCTGTTTGCGGATATTTGCGCGCGACGCGTTTGGCCGCGCCGGTCGGGCCGAGTTGCGCCGCGCCACATTCGTGCTGGCGGAAGTCCCGCTCGCCGCGGTCAAGCCGCATCTTGAGCGCCGCGAGCCGCCGCCGCCGCTGGTCGACGATCTGATCGCCAGAACGTATCGCGCGATCGTCGGGGCGGGCGTTTAGACGCGCTTGACGCTTGCGTGGGTCATCGCACCTGGCTGGAAGGTGAGCGATCATTTCCGCGCTGGTGAGTCCTGCTTTAAAAGATGAGTGAAGCTGCTGGGCGGCCCCGGGAGGCGAAACGCATGTCCGACCAACGATGGCGCAAGAGGGTCCTCGGCGCCCGGCGCCTTTCGCCGGAAACCCTGATGATGGGCTATGGCTACGATCCGTTCCTCTCCGAGCGGTCGCTGAAGCCGCCGGTCTTTCACACCTCCACCTTCGTCTTTCGCACCGCCCAGGACGGCAAGGAATTCTTCGAACTCGCCTATGGCCTGCGCCAGAAGCGGCCGAACGAGGAGCCCGGCCTCATCTACAGCCGGATCAACAACCCCGATCTCGAAATGCTCGAGGACAGGCTGGCGATCTGGGACGAGGCCGAGGCCAACCTGACCTTCGCCTCGGGCATGGCGGCGATTTCGACCACGCTCTGGGCCTATGCGCGGCCCGGTTCGGTCATCGTGCATTCCGGGCCGGTCTATGGCGGCGCCGATTTTCTTTTGAACCGGATCCTGCCGCAGTTCGGCGTCGCCTCGGTGGTCTTTCCGGCTGAGGGCGGCGGAAGCGCGATGGAGGAGGCGGTCGGGCGCGCCCGCGCAATGGGGACGGTCGCCGCGCTCTATCTCGAGACGCCGGCCAATCCGACCAATGGGCTCGTCGACATTGGCCGCGCGAGGGAGATCGCCGACGGCCTTAAGGGCGAGGACGGAAAGCGGCCAATGGTGATCGTCGACAATACGTTCCTCGGGCCCCTCTACCAGACGCCGATCGCTCACGGCGCCGATCTGGTGGTGACGTCGCTGACCAAATATGTCGGCGGCCATTCCGATCTGATCGCGGGCGGCTGCTCGGGAACGAAGGCGGCGCTCGAACCGATTCGCGGCATGCGCACCATCCTCGGCACGATGTGCGATCCGAACACCGGCTGGCTCTTGATGCGCTCGCTCGAAACGCTCAAGCTCAGAATGACCGCCGCCGCCGAGGGCGCGCGCACGGTGGCGGAGTTTCTGCACGGACATCCAAAGGTCGCCTCGGTCTGGTATCTGGGCTTCCTGCCCGAGGACCATCCCGACCGGCCGGTTTTCGAGCGGCAGTGCAAGGGGCCGGGCTCGACATTCTCTTTCGAGGTCAAGGGCGGCGAGGCCGAGGCTTTCGCGGTTCTCGACCGGCTCGAAGTGATCAAGCTCGCCGTCAGTCTCGGCGGAACCGAGAGCCTGGCGTCGCATCCGGCGGCCATGACCCATTCCGACGTTCCGCCCGACGAACAGAAGCGCCTCGGGATCACGCCGGCGCTCATTCGGCTATCGGTCGGAATCGAGAACCCGGACGACCTGATCGCGGATCTCGACCAGGCGCTGCGAGGCTGAGGAAAGCGCGCAGCATGGGCCGGGCGCCGGATTAGCTGTGGACTAGACTCGGTGGACTTAGTTCAATGCGAACCGTCAATATCCACGAAGCCAAAACGCAACTCTCGCGGCTGGTCGACGCCGCCGCGAAAGGCGAGCCTTTCATCATCGCCAAGGCGGGCAAGCCGCTAGTCAAGGTGGTCCCGATCGATGCGCCCG
>DATNBG010000418.1:0-3906 GCA_035572075.1 Roseiarcus sp.
GGCGCGACGACGGCTTCCCATCGCATCACGCCAAGACGCGACCGGCGCGTTTCGGCCGGCGATCTAGCCGGCCGCCGCCACCGCGCGTTTCGCCATCACGCCGATCAGGTGGGCGCGGTAATCGGCGTCGGCGTGGAGGTCCGAATTGAGGCCGCTCGCGGGTATGGAAACGCCGTCGAGCGCGGCGGGGGCGAAGTTCGAGGCGAGCGCCGCTTCGAACGCCTCGGCGCGGAACACCCCGTTCGCGCCGGCGCCGGTCACCGCGACCCGGACGCCGCCGGCCGTCCTCGCGACGAAGACGCCAACCAGCGCGTAGCGGGAGGCCGGGTTCGGGAATTTCATGTAGGCCGCCTTCTGCGGGATCGGAAAGCTGACCTGGGTGATGAGTTCGCCGGTGTCGAGCGCCGTCTCGAACAGGCCCTTGAAAAAGTCCTGCGCCGCGATGCGGCGCTTGTTGGTGACGATCGTGGCGCCAAGCGCGAGCGCGGCGGCCGGATAGTCCGCGGTTGGATCGTTGTTGGCGAGCGAGCCGCCGATCGTGCCCCGGTTGCGGACATGGGGATCGCCGATGCCCGCGGCGAGCTTGGCCAGCGCCGGGATCGCCCCTTGCACGACGGCGTCGCGAGCCACATCCGCGTGCCGGGTCATGGCCCCGATCACGAGATTGTCGCCCTCGCGGGAGACGCCGGCGAGACCGGGGATCCTGTTGAGATCGACAATCGCCGCGGGCGACGCGAGCCGCTGCTTCATGGTGGGCAGGAGCGTCATGCCGCCGGCCAGCGCCTTGGCTTCGGGGTTGGCGAGATCGGCGACGGCGGCGGAGAGCGAGTCCGGGCGATGATATTCAAAGGCGTACATGGGTCCGATTCTCCAGCGAGGCAGGAACGGGCGGCTTAAGCGCCGCCCGGATTCATTCCGCGGCGCGCTTCACCGCCTTCTTGGCGGCGCGCCACACGGCTTGCGGAGTGGCGGGCATGGCCACATCCTCGTGGCCGAGCGCGTCGGTCAGCGCATTGATGACCGCGGGCGGCGCGCCGATCGCGCCCGCCTCGCCGCAGCCTTTTATCCCGAGCGGATTGGACGGGGACGCCGTCTCGATCGTCTCGATCTTGAAGGAAGGAAGATCGTCGGCGCGCGGCATGCAATAGTCCATGAAGCTCGCCGTCACGAGTTGTCCGTCGCTGTTGTAATGCGCGCCCTCGAGAAGCGCCTGGCCCACGCCCTGGGCGATGCCGCCATGCACCTGGCCCTCGACGATCATCGGATTGATGAGCTTTCCGAAGTCGTCGACCGCGGTCCACCGGTCGATCGTCACGACGCCCGTCTGCGGGTCGATTTCGAGCTCGCAGATATGGACGCCGGCCGGGAAGGTGAAGTTGGTCGGATCCCAGAACGCGCCCTCCTTCAGGCCCGGCTCGAGCTCCTGGCCGCTGAACTTGTGCGCCGTATAGGCGTTGAGCGCGATCGAGCCGAAGTCGATCGACTTGTCGGTGCCCTTGACGGTGAATTTGCCGTCCTTGAACTCGATGTCTCCTTCGGAGGCTTCGAGCACGTGGCCGGCGACCTTCTTCGCCTTCGCCTCGATCTTGTCGAGCGCCTTGGAGAGCGCCGACATGCCGACGGCGCCGGAACGCGAGCCGTAAGTGCCCATGCCGAACTGCACCTTGTCGGTGTCGCCGTGGACGACCGAGACATTCTCGATCGGAATGCCGAGGCGGGCCGAGACGAGCTGGGCGAAGGTCGTCTCGTGGCCCTGGCCGTGGCTGTGCGTGCCGGTGAGAACCTCGACGGTGCCGACAGGATTGACCCGCACCTCCGCCGATTCCCATAAGCCGACGCCCGAGCCGAGCGAGCCGACCGCTTGCGAGGGCGCCATTCCGCAAGCCTCGATATAAGCGGAAAAGCCGATTCCGCGCAGCTTGCCCTTGGCGGCCGAGGCCGCCTTGCGCTGGCCGATCCCCTTGTAGTCGGCAAGGGCGAGCGCCTTGTCGAGCGCGCCGGCGAAGTCCCCCGCGTCGTAGGTCATGATGACCGGCGTCTGATGCGGGAAGGACTTGACGAAGTTCATGCGGCGGAACTCGGCCGGATCGCGGCCGGTCTCGCGCGCGGCGACCTCGGCGAGGCGCTCGATCACGAAGCAGGCTTCCGGGCGCCCTGCGCCGCGATAGGCGTCGACGGGCGCGGTGTTGGTGTAGACGGCGTCCACCTCGCAATCGATGTTCGGGATGTCGTATTGCCCCGACAGCAGGGTCCCGTAGAGATAGGTCGGAACCGCCGACGAGAACGTCGACATATAGGCGCCGAGATTGGCGATGGTGCGGGCGCGCAAGCCCTTGATCTTGCCGTTCGCGTCGAGCGCGAGCTCGGCGTGGGTGACATGATCGCGGCCGTGCGCGTCGCAGAGGAAGGATTCGGTGCGCTCGGCGGTCCACTTCACCGGACGGTCGATTTTTCTCGCCGCCCACAGGCACACGGTTTCCTCGGGATAGATGAAGATCTTGGAGCCGAAGCCGCCGCCGACGTCGGGAGCGATCACGCGCAGCTTGTGCTCGGGCGCGAGTCCGATGAAGGCCGAAAGCACGAGCCGCGCCACATGCGGGTTCTGGCTGGTGGTGGTGAGGGTGAGCGCGTCGACGCCGGAGTCGTATTCGGCGACGGCAGCGCGCGGCTCCATCGGGTTCGGAATCAGACGGTTGTTGACGAAGTCGATCTTCGTCACGTGGGCCGCGGAGGCGAAGGCCGCATCGGTCGCGGCTTTGTCGCCAAGGCGCCAGCTGTAAATGGTGTTGTTCGGCGCGACATCATGGATTTGCGCTTGGCCCGCGCTGGCGGCCTTCGCCGTGTCGGTCACGGCCGGCAATTCGGTGTAGGCAACCTCGATCTTCTCCGCCGCGTCCTTGGCCTGAGCGAGCGTGTCGGCGATGACGACGGCGACATGGTCGCCGACATAGCGCACCTTGCCCTGGGCGAGGGCCGGATGGGCGCCCGCCTTCATCGGCGAACCATCCTTGGAATGGATCATCCAGCCGCAAATGAGGCCGCCCACCTTGTCGGCCGCGATGTCGTCGCCGGTAAAAATCGCCACGACCCCGGGAGACTTCGAGGCGGCCGACGCATCGATCTTGTCGATCGTCGCATGGGCGTGGGGCGAGCGCAGGAAATAGGCGTAAGCCTGGCCGGGGCGATTGAGGTCGTCGACGTAATGGCCCTTGCCGGTGATGAAGCGGATATCCTCCTTGCGCTTGACGGAAGCGCCGATGCCGGTCGCGCTCATGATGTTTCTCTCCCAGGGGAACTTGCTGTTACTCGGCGGCCTTGGGCGTCGCGGCGCCCATCTCGCGCGCGCCTTGGGCGACCGCCTTGACGATGTTGTGGTAGCCGGTGCAGCGGCAAATGTTGCCTTCGAGTCCGTGACGGATCGTCGCCTCGTCGAGATTCGGACCTTCCCGATTGACGAGGTCGATCGAGGCCATGATCATTCCCGGCGTGCAGAAGCCGCATTGCAGACCGTGATTGTCCTGGAAGGCCTGCTGCATCGGGTGCAGCTTGCCGCCCTGAGCGAGGCCCTCGATTGTGGTCACCTGCGCGCCGTCGCAGCTCGCCGCCAGCACCGTGCATGACTTGATCGCGCGGCCGTCGACATGGACGACACAGGCGCCGCACTGCGACGTGTCGCACCCGACATGGGTGCCGGTCAGGCGCAGATTCTCGCGCAGGAACTGGACGAGCAGCGTCCGCGGATCGACATCGGCCGACGCCGGGCGGCCGTTTACCGCCATAGAGACATGAACCATTCCCATATCCTCCTGAACCAGGGTTTGTCCGGCGCCGGCGCGGCCGGCGCGGGGCGCGCGGCGGCCGGACTGATCGGCTGAGGCGCGGAGCTGGCCGCGGCCGCTTCGGCGG
>DATNBG010000419.1:0-2630 GCA_035572075.1 Roseiarcus sp.
ACTTCGCCAGCACGCGCTATCCGGGCCCAACCGCCATAGCTGGGTTTGGCGTCGCATTGTGGCTCTTGGCAGCGGCGCGCAAGCGCAACAAAGAGGGCGTCCACGATGTGACCTTGCCCGTGCGGGAATCCTCCGCCTCACTGGTCGACACTGCAACGCGCGTATTTCGAGAGCGAGCCCAGACCAAGAAGCGCGAATTTATGAACGCGGCGCAAACCCATGTTGCGAAGGGCGCGACCATGCTCTCGGACGCGATAGAACAGAAGCTGGAGGATATCATTGATCGCGTGCCCGGGGGCGCCGAGGTCCGCCCGCTCATCGAATCGACAGTGCAGGTGGCGCTGGCAACCGCGCTCGAGGCCCTTCTACAGAATTGGTCGCGCAAGCCTTCACTTTAATGTTCGCCACCGGCGACGACGGTCCAAACGAACGCCCAACGGCCGCTGGATCGTGCAGGGCCTCGATCCGCAAGGAGCGATGTTCGCGCTGGCGGCGCCGAAGCGCTAGGCCTTAAACCGCCGGCTTGCGCAGGGTGAGGAAGGCGGCCGCTTGACAAAATACCAACCAGTTGGTATGCAGGTAGGATGAAGGCGGTCAAACGATCGGCGAGCGTCTTGCCCAGGGCGGGGAAGCCGGCGAAGGCCGCGCCGTCGCAGGCGTCGGCCCGCAAGCTGCTCGACGCCGCGGTCCATGTGATCCGCTCAAAAGGCTATTCGGCGGCCCGGGTCGAGGACATCTGCGCCGAGGCGGGCCTCACCAAGGGCGCGTTCTTCCACCATTTCAAGAGCAAGGAGGCCTGCGCCCTCGCCGCGGCGGCGCATTTCGCCGCCAACGCCGCGGAGCTCTTCGACGCCGCGCCCTACAGCCGCTCGCCCGACGCACGGGCGCGCGTTCTCGGCTATGTCGAGTTCCGCAAGGCGATCCTCAAGGGCGAATTGCCGCAGTTCACCTGTCTCCTCGGCACGATGGTCCAGGAGGCCTACGATTCCCATCCGGCCATCCGCGCCGCCTGCGATCGCTACATCAGCGAGCACGCCGCGCGGCTCGAAGCCGATATTGCCGAGGCCAAGGCGCGCTATGCGCCGGGCGCCGCGTGGACGCCGCAAAGCGCCGCGCTCTATTCACAGGCTGTCCTCCAGGGCGCCTTCATTCTCGCCAAGGCCAGGCACGGGCCCAAAGTCGCCGCGGACTGCCTCGATCATCTCAAGCGTTATTTCGAGACGCTGCTGCCGATCGGCGCCGCGGAACACCGTGCGCCCTAGCGCGCTGGGCGCCGAGAAAAACTCGACATTGCGCATTTGCAGCAGGCGTTCGCGTCCAACTGAAGGAGACCAGCATGGCCACCGCGACTCAATCGAACGTGCTCGGCAAGTTCGTCTGGTACGATCAGATGTCGAACGATCTTCCCGGCGCCGAAAAGTTCTATTCCAAGGTCGTCGGCTGGAGCCTCGCGCCCAACACGATGAACGCTCAGAAATACACGCTGCTCAAGAACGGCGAGACCATGGTCGGCGGGCTCATGCCCATTCCTGAGGAAGCCGCCAGGATGGGCGTCAAGCCCGCGTGGATGGGCTACATCGCGGTCGACGACGTCAAGAAGTACGCCGACAAGGTGAAGGCCGCCGGCGGCGCGATCCATCGCCCGCCGACCGAGATTCCGAACGTCGGGACTTTCGCCATTGCCGGCGATCCGGGCGGCGCCGGCTTCCTCTTGTTCAAGGGCAATGGCGAACAGGCGCCGGCCCAGGACCCCATGAAGCCCGGCCATATCGGCTGGCACGAATTGCACGGCGGCGATCCAGAGCAGTCCTTCGCCTTCTACTCGGGCCTGTTCGGCTGGACGAAGGGCGAGGCGATGCCGATGGGCGCCATGGGGACCTACCAGATCTTCAACACCAAGGGTCAGCAGGCCGGCGGCATGATGAAGAAGATGGCTCAGGAGCCCGCCGCGCTCTGGCTCTATTACATCGCGGTCGATGCGATCGACGCCGCCCAGGACCGGGTCAAGTCCGCGGGCGGTCAGGTGATCAACGGGCCGATGCAGGTTCCGGGCGGAAGCTGGATCATCAACGGCCTCGACCCGCAGGGCGCGATGTTCGCGCTGGTCGCGCCCAAGAGATAGCGCCCGCCCTTTGAACCCGCCTCCGGGGCGCCGAGCGGCGCTCCGGAGTTCAGACCGCCCCGGCGGTTCGCATCGACGGGCCGCCGGCCTTCTTTCCCCCGCCCGGAGATTGACCGATGAACGCACAAACTCAGGCTCTTAAGCCCGCAAGCGAGGTCGCTCGCTCCGCGCCCACGCGAATCCCGAATGAGAGCGCGGAATATCGCGCGGCCCGCACGGCGCTGCTCGCCGAGGAGATTGAATTGCGCCGCCATATCGAGCGGGTTGCGGCTCAGCGCCGGGCGCTGCCTCAAGGCGCCGCAATCGCCGGCGACTACCGTTTTGAGGGCGAAGAGGGGCCGGTCGACTTGGCCGGACTGTTCCGCGACAAAGAGACGCTTGTCGTCTACAGCTACATGTTCGGACCGCAGCGCGAGCGCCCCTGTCCGATGTGCACCAATCTTTTGGGGGCGTGGGAAGGGAACGCGGCCGACATCGGCCAGAGAGTGTCGCTTGCGGTCGTCGCGCG
>DATNBG010000420.1:0-2007 GCA_035572075.1 Roseiarcus sp.
CCGGCTCAACAGCTTCGAGGCTTCCCCGGTCCCCATTCGCCAATTCGCCCGCGCCGCCATGAACAGCGCGCTCGAATGGGCGGCGGCGGCCCGGCGCGGGGAGTAGCGGCGGACAGGCCAATGTGAAAGCGCCTTACGGCTTGAGGCGCCAGCCGGTGCGGAAAATCCAGGTCAGAATGGCCAGGCACAGGGCAATGAACAGGATGGTGAACCCGAGGCTCGCCGCGACGCTGACATCGCCCCGGCCATAGAAGCTCCAACGGAAGCCGCTGATGAGATAGACCACCGGATTGAACAGGCTGACGGCGCGCCAGAACGGCGGCAGCATGTCGATCGAATAGAAGGCGCCCCCGAGGAAGGTGAGCGGCGTCACCACCAGCGCGGGAATGACCGCGAGCTGCTCGAAGGTTTTGGCCCAAATCCCGATGATAAAGCCGAAAAGGCTGAACGCGATCGCGGTCAGCATGAGGAACGCGATCATCCACAGCGGGTGGTCGATCCTGACCGGCGTGAGCAGCGCGGCGGTCAAGAGAATGATGAGCCCGATGCCGATCGACTTGGTCGCCGCCGCGCCGATATAGGCCGAAACCGCCTCGATCGGCGACAGGGGCGCCGAGAGGAGTTCATAAATCGTGCCGGTGAATTTGGGAAAGTAGACGCCGATCGAGGCGTTGGAGATGCTCTGCGTCAGAAGCGACAGCATCATCAGGCCCGGCACGATGAAAGCGCCGTAGCTGACCCCGCTCACGTCATGGATGCGTCCGCCGATCGCCGCCCCAAACACGACGAAATAGAGCGCGGTGGTGATCACCGGGGTCGCCACGCTCTGGAGAATGGTGCGCTGAGTGCGCTGAAGCTCCGAGCGGTAGATCGCCCAGACGCCGCTCAGATTGATTGTCGCCCGCGCTTTCACGCCGCCCGTCCCACCAGATCGACGAAGATGTCCTCGAGGGTGGTCGCGCTCGTGTCGAGATCATGGAAATCGAGGCCGAGTTCGTTGAGCCGGCGCAACAAGGCTGGAACGCCATTGTCCTCGGCGGACGCGTCGAAGCGATAGGAGAGGCGCCGGCCGTGATCCTCGAGTTCGAGCGGCCAGCCGGCCAATTCCTTGGGTAGCGCCGGCAGCGGCGCTTGCAGCAGGAGGGTCAGGCGCCGCTTGCCGAGCTTGCGCATGAGCGCCGTCTTCTCCTCCACCAGCACGATCTTCCCGTGGTTGATGACGCCGACGCGGTCGGCCATCTCCTCGGCCTCCTCGATGTAATGGGTGGTGAGAATGACGGTGACGCCGCGATCGCGCAGCCGCCTGACCAGCGCCCACATGTCCCGGCGCAGGTTGACGTCGACGCCGGCGGTCGGCTCGTCGAGGAACAGCACCTCGGGTTCGTGGCTCAAGGCCTTGGCGATCATCACCCGCCGCTTCATGCCGCCCGAGAGCTCGACGATCCGGGTGTCGCGCTTCTCCCACAGCGAAAGGTCGCGCAGCAACCGTTCGATGAATGCGGGATCGGGCGGCCGCCCGAACAGTCCGCGGCTGAAGGTCACCGTTCTCCGGACGGTGGTGAAGATGTCGAGCGCCATCTCCTGCGGCACGAGCCCGACCATTCGCCGCGTGGCGCGATAGTCGCGAACGACATCATGGCCGTCGATGAGCACCCGCCCCGCGGTCATCGTGACCGAGCCGCAGACGACCCCGATCAGCGTGGTCTTGCCGGCGCCGTTCGGGCCGAGGAGGGCGAAAATCTCGCCCTTGGCGATGTCCAGATCGACCTTGTCGAGCGCGAGGAGGCCGGACTTGTAACGCTTGGTGACGGCGGCGATCGATATCATCGGCGACATCGCCGCTCCTCTCCGCCTCGCGCGTCCGCGACGCGCGCCGGCTGGGCCCCCTACATGTAGGCGCATGGGCCCATCCCGTCACCTCCCGGCGCGGCCGGCCGAAGAAGGGAAGCGCTCTTCGCGCAAACAGCACGCCGCTCGCGTCGTTTTTTGAGGCCGCCCGGAACCTTT
>DATNBG010000421.1:0-19393 GCA_035572075.1 Roseiarcus sp.
ACAAGGTGGCGCCGCCGTTCAAGCAGGTCGAATTCGACATCATGTATGGCGAAGGCGTGTCCAAGGCTGGCGAATTGATCGACCTTGGCGTCAAGGCCGGCGTGGTCGAGAAATCGGGCGCCTGGTTTTCTTTCGACAGCGTGCGGCTCGGCCAGGGCAGGGAAAACGCCAAAGCCTTCCTGAAGACGAGTCCGGACATGGCCGACAGGATCGAGCGGGCCATCCGGGAGAATGCAGGTCTGATCGCCGAGCGTATCCTCGAACAGGACGGCCCAGCCGAAGACGACGACGCCGAAGCCTGATCTCTTCCCTTGGGCGCGCCTCCCCTGTACCCCGAAAGGGCGCGCCCATCCGCCAGGGAAGCGCTTCGCGCGTCCGGCGCGGGCGCGAGAGCGGTTCTCCTCCCGCCGCTCTCGCGCCCCTTTTTTGAGAGCGCGGCTCACGAAAAAGGCGGAATCCGGGTTGTTCGCGGAAGCGGGCGCTCGCCCGCCGACGCCGATAGGTTGAAATCGCGACGTGGTCAGTCAACCCTGAAGCCGTCCTCCCAGCCAGGCGCCGCTACTGATAAGGCCGCGTGACATGTCTTCAACCAGCGACACAACTCTGTCGCTTGCGGGCGATGGGACCCCTTCCTCGGAACGACAGATGACAACCGAGCGGCGACAGCCGCCTTCATCGAAAGACCTCGTGTCAAGATCGCGATAGACCGGGTCGTTCCGCAGGCAACCTCCGGGCAGGAGCGACACGCCGAGCCCGGCGACAACGCACTGGGAGATCAGCGCAACGGCGTCAATCTCGTACTTCACGTTCAACGACAGCGATCGCGCCCGAAACTGACTTTCAGCATAGGCGCGCAGCCCGTTGCCGACGGTCGGAAGCACGAATTGCCGGCTCGACGCCTCTGCGAATGAAATGGGAGCGTGACGCGCCCGGCGGCCCTTCCGGCGCGGCTCCAGGAAGAACAATTCCTCGCTGAGAAGGGGCCGCAGCGCCAGGCCCGCCGTCGAGCGCGGCTGAGCGACGACGGCGAAGTCGAGTTTCTGCGATCTGACCGCTGCGGCAAGGTTATGGCTCTGTTCCTGTCTAAGCTCAACTCGGACGTTGGGAAGCCGCTGAGTCGCCGCCCTCAGCAAGGGAAGCGCCAGAACGGCCATCAGGCTGTGCGGCATCCCTACGGACACAAGCCCGGACGGTCGCTCGACAGAGCGAACGACGTCGAGCCGGGCGCGGTCGACCTGTCTAAACAGGATATGACAATGTTCGTAGAGCCTCTCTCCAGCGTCCGTCACCGCCACCCCGCGCGACGATCGCTTCAGCAATGCCGTCCCGAGCTCCTCCTCAAGCGACCGAAGGCTCTTGCTGAGAGCCGGCTGGGCGACGTGCAGCCGTTCCGCCGCCTTGCTCATGCTTCTGGCTTCGACCACCCCGGCAAAGTAGCGCAGCTTCCGCAAGTCCACCTACGGCTCCTCCCCCAGGACTCTACTCCTTTGGCGTCTATTCCTTCAAGGAATACCGTTCCAAGCAGACTCTATTGGCGGCGCCCTCTGAACGGTGGTTCGATCGGCAAATTTCAGCCGCGCGAGTTTCATTTGCGTGCGCGCGCACGCTGACAAGGGAGTCATGCGAAGCAAGCTCTTCATACCCGGCTCTCGCCCGGAGCTCTTTGAAAAGGCCCGGCGATCGGAAGCGGACGCGCTGTCCTTCGATCTGGAGGACGCGGTCGCGGCAGCCGCCAAGGCCGAGGCCCGCAAGCACGTCGCAGCGGCGCTCCGCGCGGCGTGGCCTGACCGCCGCAAGATCGTCCTCGTTCGGACCAATCCGTTTGCGAGCGACGGCTTCGAAGCGGACCTCGATGCGGTCGTCCAACCCGGCCTTGACATTCTCAACCTCCCCAAGGTGGACCGGCCGGAGACGGTGCGAGAGGTCGCGCGACGGTTGGACAGGCTGGAGTCGCAACGCGGGCTCGACAAGCGCATCGGAATCCTCGTCAACATCGAGACCCCTTGCGCGCTGAGGAGAGCTCATGAGATCGCGAAGTCGAGCGTCAGGATCGTTGGACTTCAACTCGGCTTCGGCGATCTTTTTTCGCCGTTGGGCATTGAACGGTCGCCAGCCTCACTGGGGCCGGTCAGGCTGTCGGTTCGTCTCGCCGCCGGAGAAGCTGGCGTGCCTGCCTACGACGGCGCTTTTGCCGACGTATCGGACCTTGCGGGGTTCCGCGCGGAAGCGGAGGCTGCGAGGGCCATGGGCTTTGCCGGAAAAACCTGCGTTCATCCCAGTCAAACGCCAATCGCGAACTCTGTCTTCTTCCCGCGCGCGGCGGAGATCGAGGCCGCCCGGCAGGTCGTGGCGAGAGCTGACGAGATGGAAGCGCGGGGCGTCGGCGCGTTCACGGTGAACGGCGTCATGTTTGACGGCCCGCTCATCGCGCGGGCGCGTGCGATCGTACAACTCGCCGCGGAGCATGCCCAATGACGGCCGACCGCTCCTCGGCTGCGTCGCGCGGGCCGCTCGAAGGGCTTCGTGTGGTCGATTGCGCGACCCTGTTCGCCGGACCCTTGATCGCTACGCTCATGGGCGATTTCGGCGCCGACGTCATCAAGGTCGAACATCCGTCGGGCGATCCTCTGCGCAATATGGGCGCGAACAAGAACGGCCACGGCCTTTGGTGGAAGACCGCCGCGCGCAACAAACGCAGCATCGCGCTCGACCTTAAGCTTCCCGACGGCGCGGCGACATTCAAGGAACTGGTCGCGGACGCCGACGTTCTCATCGAGAATTTCCGCACCGGAACGCTCGAAAGCTGGGGCCTTGGCTGGAACGAGCTTTCCGCGCTCAACTCGCGCCTGGTGATGGTTCGGGTCACAGGCTTTGGGCAAACCGGGCCATACGCCCGGCGGGCGGGCTTCGGCACTCTGGCCGAGGCGATGTCCGGCTTCGCGCACATTACGGGACAGCCGGATGGCCCGCCGACCTTGCCTCCGTTCGGACTGGCGGACGGCATCGCCGCCTACTACGGCTGCTTCGCGACCATGTTCGCCATCTACGACCGCGACGTGCGCGGAACCGGCAAGGGGCAGTATATCGACCTCGCCATTTACGAGCCGATCTTTGCGGTGCTCGGTCCGCAACCGATTATCTTCGACCAGCTGCGAGTGATCCAGAATCGGACCGGCAATCGCTCGATCAACAATGCCCCGCGTAACGCCTACCAGACTCGCGACGGCCGCTGGGTTGCGCTTTCAGCGGCGGCGCCAAACATCGTTCGCCGAGTGCTCGAACTGACTGGCGGCGTCGAAGCCGCGGACGACCCCCGATTCCAGACCAATCTGGATCGCGTACGCCATGCTGACGCGATCGACGCCATTGTGGGAGGATGGATCGCGCAACGCGATCTTGATGCGGTTCTCGCCGCGTTTGACGAGGTCGGGGCGGCGATCGCCCCCGTTTACGACATCGAGCAGATCTTCCGCGACCCGCAATATCTGGCCCGGGAGTCGATCGTGACGGTGCAGGACGAAGATCTGGGTCCCGTTCGCATGCAAAACGTCTTTCCCCGTCTTTCCCGCACCCCCGGGTCGATACGCTTCGCTGGGCCGCGCGTCGACCAGCATCGCGCCGAGATTTTGGCGGAGTTGCACAGGACGCGGAGAGTTCGCGCCATGGCGCTCGGCTCGGATGGCTCGAATGAGGAGCGCGAACCGTGACCGCGGCGCGGCCGGTCGGGCCGGTTCGGGATCTCATTGGCTACGCTGACAAGCGCCCGAACGCACGCTGGCCGGGAGGGGCTCGGGTCGCAGTGCAGTTCGCTGTCAATTATGAGGAGGGATCGGAATACTCGGTTGCCGACGGCGACGGGCGCGCCGAACTTGGACTGGCGGAAGCGCCAGGGGGCCGCGTCCCCGCGGGCCGGCGTGATCTTGCCTTCGAGACGATGTACGAGTTTGGAAGCCGGGTCGGCGTGTGGCGTCTGTTCCGTCTCTTCGCGGAGCGCGGAATCCCCCTGACCGTATTTGGCTGCGCGGTCGCGCTCGAGCGAAATCCGCGGGTCGCCGAGGCGATTGCGCGAGCCGGCTATGACGTCTGCTGCCACGGGTGGAAGTGGGAAGAGCATTTCGGCTTGAGCGAGGACGAGGAGCGCGAGCGAATCGCCCGCGCGATCGAATCGATCAAGCGCACGATCGGCGAGCGGCCGCTCGGTTGGTACTGCCGCTACGGGCCGAGCGAAAACACCCGCCGTCTCCTGGTCGAGGAGGGCGGCTTTCTTTACGATTCGGACGCCTACAACGACGAATTGCCCTATTGGGTCGACGTCGCCGGCAAGCCGCACCTCGTCATCCCCTACACAATGGACGCCAATGACGGAAAATTCGCGCTCGCCGCCGGGTTCGGCCCGCCATCGGATTTCGAGTCCTATCTCAAAGCGGCCTTCGACCAGCTTTACGAAGAGGGCGCCGAGTCGCCGGCTCTTATGTCGGTCGGCCTCCATCCCCGCCTGGCCGGCCGTCCGGCGCGCGCCCGCGCGCTGGGCGCGGCGCTGGACCACATCTTGAAGCATGACCGCGTCTGGGTCTGCCGTCGGATCGACGTTGCGCGACACTGGCGTTCTGTCCATCCGTTCGTCTCAAGCGGAGGCGCGTGATGAGCGCCAAACCCTGGGACAGCTATCTCTCCGAAGCGGATCGGGCGGTTCTTGCGCGCGGCCGCTTCGCGAGGAGGATGGGGTTCGGCGACAGACCCGCGGTCGTGGCGATCGATTGCCAACGCTACATGGTCGGCGAGCGCGGCGTTCGAGACGATCGCTACCCCTCCTCCTGCGGGGAGGCTGGCTGGGCGGCGGTCGACCGGATCGCCGACGTGCTTGCGGCCGCGCGAGCGGCAGGCGCGCCGGTGTTCCTGACCCGATTCGCCCTGGATCCAAATGGCGCGGATATTGGCGTCTACGCGCTGAAGCGCGAGTTCCTGCGCCGATCGGATTGGTGTCTTGAGGGCACCGAGGGCGCAGACCTGCTGCCGGAGGTTGGTCCGCGGGACGGCGACATCGTGCTGGTCAAGAAGAAGCCAAGCGCGTTTCAGGGCACGCCTCTCCTTGCCTTCCTCATCGACCGCAAGGTTGATACGCTCGTCATCGTGGGCGGGGCGACCAGCAATTGCGTCAGGGCGACGGTCTTCGACTCCGCGTCGTACAACTTTCGCACGATCGTACCGGGCGACGCCGTGTTCGACCGGCTGCCGATCTCACACGCGATCAGCCTCTTCGACATGGACCGGCAATTCGCTGACGTAACCTCGGCCGCCGAGGCGATCGCCGAGTTGCGGCGGCGGACAATCGGCCGCCGCCAGGCCGGCTGACGACGCCCAGAGCACGGTCGGGACGCGGCGGCATGGAGCAAGAATGACCAGCAGGCCGAAAGACGGCCACGGGAGCGAAAACACGGCGGATGAGGAAGCGCCAAAGGCTTCCTTGCTTGCCGAGTTTCCGTTCGGCCAAGACGTGACCGCGAGGGATGAAGCGCCCACACTCCAGCCTGAACGCGGGCTCGCGCGCGCGGCGCTATATCGCTACGCCGTCGTGATCACGCTGCTCATCTTCATCGTGGGGTTCTCCCTGCTGCTGCCGAGAACCTTTTTTTCGCTCGGCAATTTCCGAACCATCGTCAGCTCTCAGGCCGTGCTGATGATCCTCTCGCTCGGTCTCACCATGCCGCTGACGACCGGGGAATTCGACCTTTCGATCGGCTCGATGCTCGGCTGCGCGGCGGTGCTGACCGCATTCTTCGCGGGCCAGTTGCACTTCCCTCTCGCCGCCGTGATCCTCGCGACCGTCCTCGTCGGCGTCCTCGCGGGCGTCCTGAACGCCTTCTTTGTCGTCAGAATTGGGGTCAACGCCTTCATCGGGACGCTCGGCGTATCGACGATGCTCACCGGCGTCACCCTCGCCGTGTCCGATGGGCAAATCCTCAACACTGTGCCGCAGCCGCTCGTTGACTTCGTCCAGCATCAGATCTTCGGGCTCGCGGTCCCGGTTTACATTGGCTTCGCGCTGGCGATCGCTCTCTGGCAGCTTTACGAGCACACGCCGGTTGGCCGTCATCTCTTCTTCGTCGGCGAAGGCCGGGAAGCCGCGCGGCTCGTCGGCCTCAAGGTCGACCGGTTACGCATGGGCGCTTTTGTCGCCTCGGGCGCGATCAGCGCCGTCGCGGGCATCTTCACCGCAGGCCAGCTCGGCGCGGCTGATCCTTCGGTCGGCCCCAATTTTCTGCTGCCGGCTTACGCGGCCGCTTTTCTCGGCGCGACCACCATCAAGCCCGGCCGCTTCAACGCCTGGGGCACAGTTGTCGCGCTCTATCTGCTGGTGACCGGAGTGACCGGGCTTGAGCTTCTCGGCACCTCGTCGTGGGTGCAGGAGATGTTCAACGGCGCGGCGCTGCTCATCGCAGTGACCTTCGCGCGCTTCGTCGCGCGAGAGCAGGCGGCCTGACCCACAGGCGGGGAAGGAAGAAGAGGAGTCGCCCGGGCCAAAGCTCGAGGCGCATGACGAGAAGGAGGAAGCGGACATGAGAAAAGAGCTTAGTGGTCGTTGGGGCGCCTTGCTCGCGGCGGCGGTCGTGGCCGCGCTGGCGGGCGCGCCGCCCGCTCGCGCGGACGGGCTCGCCGAAGCGAAGGCCGAGGTCGCAAAGGCGATGCAAAAGCCGCAGTTCGTCGCGCCGGGCGAACCCTTCGATATCTCCACGCTGAAGGGCAAGCACATCTGGATCATCACTTCGACAATGGCCGTCCCGTTCGTGGCGACGATCGCTCACGGCGTCGAAGCCGCCGCCAAGGTCGCGGGCATGGAGACCACGCTGTTCGACGGCAAGGGCGACGTCTCCCAGTGGAACCGCGGCATGGCCCAGGCTGTCGCTCAACATGCCGGCGGCATCGTTACGGTCGGGGCCTCGCCGGAGCTCATGAAAGGGCCGACCGGCGACGCGCTCAAAGCCAACATCCCCGTGGTCGACGCGGTGACGGCGGACAAAACGGCGGCTCTGGTGCCCGGCACCTTCTCGCACGTCAGCATCTCATTCTATCATTCGGGCCAGCTTCAGGCGGACGAGGCGATCGCCAAGACGGAGGGCAAGGCCAAGGTTCTCATCTTCGGCGACAATGAGTTTCCTGGAGAAGTCTCTCGCGTCGAGGGAATGCAGAAGGAGTTTTCGACGCGCTGCCCGGACTGCGTCGTCACCGTTCAGGATACGCAGGTCGGCAATCTTGGCGTGAAGCTCGGCCAGCTGGCGCAGACGCTGCTCCGGCGCAGCCCGGACATCAACATGGTCCTGCCGACCTATGACGCTCAGGCGATCTACATCGTTCCGGCGATCAAGTCGGCTAACTTCGATCGCACGATCGAGGTGATCGGCGCGGACGCGGTGCCGAGCAATCTCGACTGGATCCGCCAGGGCAACATCCAGATCGCCGACGTCGGCGAGCCGGAGACGTGGCTCGGCTGGGCGGCGCTCGACGAGGTCGCCCGAGGGATGCTGGGCATGAAGCCGGTCGACGAGCAAATCCCGCTTCGACTGTTCACAAGCGAGAATCTCAAGGGGGTGTCGAACGACGAGAACGAGCTTTTTGGCGGCGATTATGAAGCCCAGTACAAGAAGCTGTGGGGCGTCAAGTAAGGCTTGGACCGGCTGACGATGTCCGCGAGCGAAGATGCGATTCTCGAGCTCAAAGGATTGACGAAGAGCTTCGCCGGCGTTCGCGTGCTTTCATCGGTGGACCTCGCCCTCCGGCGCGGCGAGGTCCATGCCCTGATCGGCCAGAACGGGTCGGGAAAGTCGACGCTGATCAAGATCGTCTCGGGCTACCATGCGCCCGATTCGGGAAAAATCCTGATGCGCGGCGAGTCCGTCCCGCTGCCGATCAAGCCGGGCCAGGCCGGCCGGTTAGGCCTCAGGTTCCTGCACCAGGACGTTGGCGTCGTGCGGACCCTGTCCGTGCTCGAGAACCTGAGGGTCGGCCGGTACCGCGCGACGCGCTTCGGCCGGCTCGACTGGCGGGAGGAGCGGCGCCGCGCAAGGAGGAGCCTGAAGGCGATGGGGCTCGGCGTCGATCCGGACACCTTGGTGAAGGACGTTCCGGCGGCTGAACGAGCGCTCATCGGGTTCGCGCGCGCGATCCAGGACCTGGACCACGAGCGCGGCGAAGCGCTGATCCTCGACGAGCCGACGGCGTTTCTGCCCCAGCCATCCGTGGAGAAGGTGTTCGCGGTCATTCGCGAGGTGGCGAAGCAAGGATCATCGGTCGTTATCGTGAGCCACAGGCTCGACGAAGTGATGCGGATCTCGGATCGCGTCTCGATTCTGCGCGATGGTCGACTGGTCGAGACGGTCTCAACTTCAAGAACCACGGAGCGCCGGCTCGTCGCCGCCATGCTGGGACACGAACTCGACATTCTCTATCCTCAGCGAACGGTCGCGCCCGGGCGAAAGCAGATCCTGTCGGTCGAGAACCTCACCGGGCGTATCGCGAGCGGCGTCAGCTTCGAGGCGCATCAGGGCGAGATTCTCGGTCTCACCGGCCTTCTCGGCATGGGCCACGACGAGATTCCCTACCTTGTGTTCGGCGCGCGGGGGGCTGAGAGCGGCAAGGTTGCTCTCGATGGCCATCGTCTCGATGACCTGACCCCGGGAAGCGCGATAGAGGCGGGCATGGCGTTCCTTCCCGCCGACCGGCAGCGGCAAAGCGGGATTCCCAAGGCGACCCTGCTCGAAAACGTATCGATGACATCGGCCCCCCGCTCGAGGCTCAACGGCATGCGCAGGGAGGCCGAGCGGTCGTCGGTCTTAAGGCTTCTGCGGCGCTTCGACGTGCGGCCGCCTGAACCCGAGAGGCTGCTCGCGACCTTGAGCGGCGGAAACCAGCAGAAGGCGCTGCTCGCCAAATGGCTGCAGACCCGGCCTCGCCTGCTGCTGCTGCATGAGCCGACGCAGGGGGTCGACATCGGGTCGCGCAAGCAAATCCTGCAGACAATCGCCGAGGTGGCGGCGGCGGGAACGGCGGTCGTCATTGCGTCCGCCGAGTACGAGGAGCTCGCCAACTTGTGCCATCGGGTGCTCGTCTTCCGGCACGGCCGCGTGGTCCAGGAACTCTCAGGCGACCATCTCACCGAGGCGCGCATCGCCGAACAATGCTTCCTGGCCTAGACTCGTCGCCGGCGTCAGATCGTCAGTCGATAGGCTCGACAGGCGGAATCGCTGAACAGCGCCGCCTTCTCGTCAGCCGAGGCGCCCGCGGCGATCCGCTTGAAGGCGTTCCACAGGACGCGATAGCTCGCGCCTCTCTTGTCGACCGGGAAATTGCTCTCGAACATGCAGCGCCGGGCGCCGAATAGCTCGATGCAGGTTTCCATGTAGGGTCGCCAAAGGCCGGCCAGAGTTTCCGACGAGGCGGGCGCGCCTCGACGGCCGCTCTCGAGGTCGAAGCCGAAGAGATGCATCGCGAGACCGCCCAGCTTCACGAAAACGTTGTCTCGTTGAGCCAGCTCTTCAAGATTGCGCCGCCAAACCGCGAACACCTCATCGCGCCTCCCGGCATATCTGCCGACCGCCAGCGGGGCGCCGACATGGTCGAGGATCACGGTCGTGTCGGGAAATTTGGCGGCGAGGTCCGCAAGTTCGGGAATCTGCGGATGAAAAAGCCAGGAATCGAAGCTAAGACCGTATTTCGCGAGCCGGCCGAAGCCCTCGCGGAATTTGGCGTCGAGCAGCAAGCCTGGCGGAAAATCCTTGGCCGAGCCCTTGATCGAAGGGTCCGGGTCCCACACCGATCTGCCGCGAATTCCCCGGAAGCGGCTGGCCGCCGCGCGCAGATGGGCCTCGAGAACCGCATCGACGCGTTCGCCGAGCTCAAGGTCGGCATAACCGACGATCCCCGCGCACATCCGTGCGGGACCATAGCCGCCGCTCGCGCTGATCGCCGCGACGCCGTTGACGAATTCGGTTTCCCCGACCGGGGCGAAATTGGGATCTCCATCGGCGCGGTACATCGCATCGCATTGCACGAAGACCGACGCGCGGATGTTGTGGCCTGAGCTGATGTCGTCGAGAAACTCGTCGAACAGGTAGCGGTATCCGTGATCCCATAGGTGGTGGTGCGGGTCGACGATTGGAAGTTCAGGATCGAGAACGGGTTCGTCGTGCCTCGCCAGAAATTCGGGGTCGAATCCAAACAGTGAGCGCCGCCTGTCCTGCTCCGGCTGCGGTTGCATATCGGGTCCTCCTCAAGAGCCTTTGTCGCCATGGCGCGGTTTCGGCTCACGCGCCTTGCCGCGCCCTCGCGGCGAGCCCATGCTTGACGTCGGCTGGTTTAACCATCTTTCCGGCGGGCTTGTCCCCCGTGACGATGCGTTCCACCGGTTTCTCCAACTATCATGACAAGGCGGCGGGCCGCCTCGCCGCCCAGGGGAGATGATAAGCGCAATGGCCGACGACGACACCGAAGCCGGTCCTCTGCCCGCCTCGCGCGAGCCCCCGCTGCGGGCCGTGACCCGGGTTTCGCCGCTCCTGCGCCGGCTCGTCGCGCCCAACCCCTCGCCCTTCACCTTCACCGGAACCTGCGCTTATATCGTGGGGCGCGGCCGGGTCGCGGTCGTCGATCCGGGCCCGGCCGATGATTCGCATCTCGCCGCCCTCCTTAAGGCGGTCGAGGGCGAGCGGGTCGAGGCCATCCTCGTCACCCATACCCATCGCGATCACAGCCCCGCCGCCAGAAAGCTGCGCGCGGCGACCGGAGCGCCGGTGGTCGGCGCGGCGCCGTTCACGCCCCGCGGCGACGGCTCCGAGGGCCTCGATTCCTCGCATGACCGCGACTATGCCCCGGACGCGGTTCTGACCGACGGCGAGCGATGGCGAGGCGCGGGCTTGACCATCGAGGCGGTCGCCACGCCCGGCCATTGCGCCAATCACCTGTGCTTCGCCCTTCTCGAGGAAGGCGCGCTCTTGTCCGGCGATCATGTCATGGCCTGGTCGACCTCGGTGGTCGCGCCCCCCGACGGCTCGATGCGCGCCTACATGGATTCGCTCGACAGGCTGCGCTCCCGCGCCGAGACGGTCTACTGGCCCGGCCACGGCGGTCCGGTCCTCGAGCCGCAAC
This sequence comes from Roseiarcus sp., assembly GCA_035572075.1. Lineage (GTDB taxonomy): Bacteria > Pseudomonadota > Alphaproteobacteria > Rhizobiales > Beijerinckiaceae > Roseiarcus. Next base: position 11,137 of record DATNBG010000421.1, read on the forward strand.
GCTACCTGCGGGCGCTGATCCATCACCGGCGCCAGCGCGAAACCTCGATCCTCAACGCGCTGAAGGACGGCCCGCTGACGGTTCCCGCTCTGGTCGCCAGGGTCTATGCGGGCCTCGACCCGTCCTTGACGCGCGCCGCCGGCCTCTCGACCCTCGCCCATCTGATCGACCTCGCCGAGCGCGGCGCGGTGGCGAGCGAAGCCGAGGGCGGCGAGCCGCGCTTCCGCCTCGCCTGAAGGGCGGCAATTGCGGCGTGCTGAATTCGATCCCATCTTGGCGGCTGCAAAGTTGGGCTATCCTGAGGAGCCCGCAAAAGCGGGCGTCTCGAAGAGCCTGTCCCGAGCCCGGCGAGGGAATGATCCAGCGGGCGGCGCCGGCCCTTCTGGATCGTCCTCTTAAGACGCGCCGTCGGCGCTCCTGAGGCGCGAGGCCGAGGGGCTTGGCGGTTGCAAGTTGCAAAGTTGTGCAAAGGAGCAGGTAAGCCCATGACATCATTGTCGCGCGTAACCTTGCGCGGGAGCGCGGGAGCGGCCGTTCGCCGGACCCCTCCCGCGCCGCCAAAACGGACGGCGGGCCCGCTCTTCCGCATTCCCCTCCTTGCGGCGTTCGCGTCCCTTTTGGCCGCGATCGTCTCCGCGCATGCCGATCCGCAGGACCCGGACCTCATTTTTCGCAAGTCGACGACCTTCAAGTTTCTCACGCCCAACGACAAGCTCGCCGTCTACGGCATCGACGATCCGATCGTCGAAGGAGTCGCGTGTCACTACACCACCCCGGAAAAGGGAGGGGTCTCCGGCGCGCTGGGGCTCGCCGAGCAGACCTCGGACATTTCTCTCTCCTGCCGCCAATACGGCCCGATCAAATTCAAGGAAAAATTCTCGCAGGGCGACGTGGTGTTCAGCGAGAAACGGTCGCTCTTCTTCAAGAAAATGCAGATCGTCCGCGGATGCGACACCAGGCGGAACATCCTGGTGTACATGACCTACAGCGACAAGCTGATCGAAGGCTCGCCGAAGAATTCCACTTCGTCCGTGCCGATCGCGCCCTGGGGCGCGACCAACGATGTGGAGAAGTGCGCCGATTTCCTCCGCTGACATTGGGGTCGCCGGAACCTTGGCCGTCACGCTCATGCCCGGGCGCCGGCCGACGTTCTTTCCGCTTCCAGCGCGATTCGCCGCCGGGCCGGACCGCGCCGCCCCGAATGTGATAATACATAATACTTGTGTGTTTAATTTGAAACGCGAACCTAAACAGGGCCCCAAGGCCCTGAAAACATTGGAGCGCGGAACTTAAAAGGAACTAAGCTGACGGGCGCTATGTGATCCGCCCTGCTGAAGGGGGCGCCCTCCGGGCGGCGGCGCCCAAGGCCGGAAGGCTCCCGGCTCACCGGCCGGAGGCGAACTCCGCCGGGCGGCTCTCGCGCGCCAGCGCGTCGAGCACCGCGTTGATCATGCCGCTTTCCTCGGGGCCGAAGAAGGCGGCGGCGACGTCGACATACTCGGTCACCACCACCCTCGCCGGCACGTCGGGGCGGTGGCGCAATTCGTAAGACGCCGCGCGCAGAATGGCGCGCATCAGCGCTTCGACCCGGCGCAGCGGCCAGCCCTTGGCCAGCGTGTCGTCGAGGCTGCGGTCGATCGGCAGTTGATCGCCGAGCACGCCCGAGACCACGTCGCGGAAGAACGCCGGGTCGGCGGGCGTATAGGCCTCGCCCTCGATCTCGCGCCCGATCCAGTGGTCCTCGAACTCGGCGAGGATGTCGTTGAGGCCCTTGCCGGCGATTTCCATCTGGTAGAGCGCCTGCGAGGCGGCGAGCCGCGCCGCAGACCGCCGGTCGGACCGTCTCATCGGCTGCCGAGCCTGCGGGCGAGATGGGCAAGGCCGATCGCGGCCCGCGCCGCGTCGCCCCCTTTGTCGCCGCGCGCCGGGTCGGCCCGCTCCTCGGCCTGCTCGATCGTCTCGGTGGTGAGAATGCCGTTGCCGAGCGCAAGGCGCCGCTCAACCGACATGGCCATCAGCGCCCGCGCCGACTCCCCCGCGACGATCTCGAAATGAAAGGTCTCGCCGCGGACGACGCAACCGAGCGCGACCGCGCCGTCATAACGCCGGCCCGCGGCCTTCGCCGCGTCGAGGGCGATCGCCATGCCGACCGGAATCTCCAGGGCGCCGGCGACGCTGATGAGGTCGTAGGCCGCGCCGGCGGCCTCGATCGCGCGGGTCGCGCCGGCCAAGAGGTTCGCGCCGATCGCCTCATAATAGCGCGCCTCGACGATGAGGAAGCGGCCGTCTTCGAAGCGAGGCAGAGTTGCGGCGGCGCGGCGCGGCTCGGCCATCGGCGAGGTCTCTTCAAGGCTGGCTTAAGAACGGCGCCCGTGCATAAAGGCCGGAAGCCCGAGAGGCAAGGCTCGCTCACTTTGGCGAGCGCCAGCGTCCATACCGCCACGGCCGCGCCCATGAGGCGTTCGAAGGAATCCGGTCTGGCGGCGGATCGTAGCCGGCGCCGCCCCACGGGTGGCAGCGGCACACGCGGGCAAGTCCCATCCAGGAACCGGCCCAGACGCCATGGCGCCCGATCGCCTCGGCCGCATAGGCCGAGCAGGTCGGCAAATACCGGCACTGCCGGCCGACCAGGCTCGACAGGGTGAGCTGGTAGCCCCGGATCAGCGCCTGGGCCGCGTGGCGCGGCGCGGAAGCGAGCGCATTCACGGCGCCGGCGCCTCCGTGACCGCCGCCTCGCGCGCCGCGATCTGGGCCAGCGCGTCCGCGACCGCGTCGAACGTCAGGAGGGTGGAGGCGTGGCGGGCCTTGTAGTCGCGCACCGGCTCGAGCACCGCGAATTCCGCCCATTTTCCTTGCGGCGGCGGGCCGTTCGCCTTCAGCATGCGGGTCACGCTCTCGCGCAGTTCGATGAGCTCGCCCGCCGTCGCCCCCAAAATATGGCGGGCCATCAGCGACGACGACGCCTGGCCGAGCGCGCACGCCCTCACGTCATGGGCGAAATCCGTGACCCGTCCGTCCTTGACGCACAGGTCGATCGTCACCGTCGACCCGCAGAGCCGCGAATGGGCCTTGGCGCTGGCGTCGGGGTTGGCGAGCCTCCCGAGCCGCGGAATGTTGGCCGCCAGCTCGAGGATGCGCCGGTTGTAGATGTCGCTGATCATCATGAGCTCGAAGGTCCGCGTCCCTATATAGGTCGCGAGAAAGCCGGAATCGAGGCCCACAGGCGCTCGGGGCGGAGAGCCGCGTGTGGGCCAAGAGGCGGGGATGAACGGCAGCGCACGATCAGGAACCGGGTCCGCCGCGGCAAGCGACCGCGAGGAAGGCGTCGCGTTCGCTCCGAAATTCGGCGCCGACGGCCTCGCGACTTGCGTCGCCATCGACGCCTCGCGCGGCGACGTGCTGATGGTCGCCCATATGAACGAGGCCGCCTTACGGGCGACGCTCGCCACGGGAATCGTCCACTACTGGTCGCGCTCGCGCGGCGCGCTATGGCGCAAGGGGGACACCTCCGGCCAGACCCAGACGCTGGTCGAGTTGCGCGTCGATTGCGACCAGGACGCCTTTCTGGCGTTCGTAACCGTCGCCGGCGACGGCGGCGCCTGCCATACCGGCCGGCGGTCCTGTTTCTATCGGCGGGTCGAGAGAGACGGCGGCGCGGCCCGTCTCGCGTTCATTGAACCTTCAGGGACAACTTCACGTTAATGGTCTGGCGATATCTGGCGAGCAGGGTTACGCTTCTGACCGGAAGGCAAGGCAAGCAGCGAGGCGACGATCACTATCCAGACGAGTTGGGCGATGTTCAGGGCGGCCTATCGCAGACACGATACCGAGCCAGCGTCGGGGGGCGGACGGCCTCGGCGGCCGGCGAAAATCGGGATCGTGCTCGGAGCGGGCGCCGCGCGCGGCTGGGCCCATATCGGCGCGCTCAGGGAACTCGACGCGTTGGGCTTGCGGCTCGATGTCGTGGTCGGCTCGTCGATCGGCACGCTGGTCGGCGGCTGCTACGCGGCGGGCAAGCTCGACATGCTCGAGGCCTTCGCCCGGTCTTTGACCCGGCGCCGCGTTCTAGGTCTGTTGGACTTCTCTTTCGCCGGCAGCGGACTCATCGGCGGCCAGCGGCTTCGCGCGAGGCTCGATGCCGCGCTTGGCGGGCTGCGCATCGAGGATTTGCCGGTCCGTTTCGCCGGCGTCGCCACCGAGATCGGCGGCGGGCACGAGATCTGGCTCAGGCGCGGCCTGCTGGTCGACGCGATCCGCGCCTCCTATGCCTTGCCCGGCGTCTTCGAGCCGGTGAGGATCGGTGGACGCTGGCTCTTTGACGGGGCGATCGTCAATCCAGTTCCGGTCAGCGTCGCGCGCGCGCTCGGCGCCGAACGGGTCATCGCGCTCAACATTTCGAGCGACCGCTTCGGCCACGGCACCGCCATCCAGGACCCGTTCGGCCGCCCGGAGCCCCCGCCTCGGGTCGAAGAGCCGGCGTACGACTCGAGCGGCATGATTGCGCGGTGGTGGCGCGGCGCAAACGGATCGAACCGGGCGGGGGGGCAGGCGTCGGCGCCTGGCCTCATGACCTCGATGGTCAACGCCTTCGACATTCTCCAGGATCGCATCATGCGCTCGAGGCTCGCCGGCGATCCGCCCGACGTGCTGGTGCACGTCAGGGTTGGAAACGTCGGCATGTTCGAGTTTCATCGCGCCGACGAACTGATCGCGCTCGGCCGCGAGGCGATCCGCAGGGCCGCCGCCGAAATCGGCGAGCATGCGGAACTCACGCGGATCGGCGCGGCCGGGGCCTGAGGCGAGGGCGGCCGATCGGCTTTAGGCCGTCGCGATATATTCGCGCAAAGCCTGGCGCTCGCTGTCGAGCGCGTTGACGTGGCGCTTGACCACGTCGCCGATGGAGACGATGCCAATCAGGCGGCCGTTCTCCACCACCGGAAGATGGCGAAACCGGCCCGCCGTCATCGTCTGCATGACGTGCTCGATCGTGTCGTCGCCGGTTACGGTGACGACCTTGGGCGTCATGTGATGCGACACCGGATCCTCGAGCGCGGACGGGCCGCGTCTGGCGATGACGCGGACCACGTCGCGTTCCGAAAGGATGCCGAGGACGCTGAGCGAAGCGTCCGATACCACAACCGCTCCCACGCCTCTTGCGGCGAGGAGTTCGACGACTTCCTTCAGGGTGTAATGCGGCCGAGTGGTGAAAACGTCGCGACCCTTGTCGTCCAGAATGCGGGCAACTGTCGTCATCCGTCTCTCCCCATCATCAGGCGGTCTTGTTGTCGAGCCGCCGCGAGGTTTTGAGGATGCGCCGGCAATCTGGCGACATCAAGTTCATTTTTGTCGAGGCCGCTCAACGCAATCCGCCATCGACCTGATAGCATTGCTTGGTGATCATCGCGCTGTCGTCGGAGGATAGAAACAGCGCCAGGCGCGCCACATCCTCGGCGAGCAGGCTCCGGCTGATGCATTGGCGGGCGCGGAAGTCGGCGATGTCCTTCTCGCTCATCCACAAGCGGCGCTGCCGCTCGGTGATCACCGCGCCGGGGGCGATGGCGTTGACGCGGATATTGTCCGGTCCGAATTCGCGGGCGAGCGAGTTCGTCAGGCCGACGATCGCCGCCTTGGCGGCGGAATAGACGGACAGCTTGTCGATGCCGATCATCCATGCGGTCGAGGAAAAATTGACGATCGCTCCGCCGCCGAGTTCGCGCATCGAGCGGCGCGCGATCTGGGCGGCGAAGAACTGGTGCTTGAGATTGACCGCCATCGCCCGGTCCCAGTCGGCCTCGCTCACTTCATCCGCATCCTGGCGCTGGTCATTGGCGGCGTTGTTGATGAGCGCGCCGATCGGCCCCAGGCGCTGCCGGACCTCCTCCATCGCCGCTTCGAGCGCGGCGATGTCGGTCAAGTCGCAGTGAAGATAAAGGGGCGGCGGCCGCGAGGCGCCGATTTTCGCCGCCAGCTCTTTTGACGCCTCCGCGGCGATGTCGACAAACGCGACATTGGCCTCCTGCGCGGCGAAGGCCTCGACCATGGCGGCGCCGATGCCCGACCCGCCGCCGGTGATGAAGACGACCTTGTCGATGAGCGAAGGATAGCGGGCGAAGGACATGGGGGGCGGCTTTGTGCGTTTGGTCAGGAAGGGGCTTAGATTAGGGCGCCGGCCGGCTTGATGGAACCGGCGGGCCAGGCCGAAGCGATCCGGGGCGTGAATGCAACCTGACGGCGAGCCGGCGTAATTTCTGTTTTGACGACAAAATTACATCCATCCGTAGCCTAATAGGTAATTTTACCTATTCAAGATCAAGCGGCGATTCTGCAAGGTCGGGCACGCGCCGACGCTTCGGGCCGAACCGGGGCGGACGTCGCCTTTCTGCTTCGGGGTCTCGACGAATGGCCGAGCGCCGGAAGCTTGCAGCGATCCTCGCCGCCGACGTGGTCGGCTTCAGCCGGCTGACCGGCGCGGACGAGGAGGGGACCCTGGCGCGGCTCAGGGGGCTGCGCGGCGACCTCATCGATCCCGCCGTCGCCGCCCATCACGGACGCATCGTGAAGCGCACCGGCGATGGAGCGCTCGTCGAATTCCATAGCGTGGTGGAAGCCGTTCGCTGCGCCATCGAAGTGCAGACAGGCATGGTCGGCCGCAACGCCGGCGTTGCGCGGGAAAGGCGCATCGAGTTTCGGATCGGCGTCCATCTCGGCGACGTGATCGAGGAGAGCGACGGCGACCTGATGGGCGACGGAGTCAATATCGCCGCCCGATTGGAGGGCGTCGCCGCGCCCGGCGCGATCTCATTGTCCGAGGACGCCTATCGTCAGGTGAAGGGGCGGCTTGGCATCGCGGTGGACGATCTCGGCGAGGTTCGGCTCAAGAACATCGCCGACCCCATCCACGTCTATTCGCTCGCCGTTGGAGGCGCGAAAGAAGCGGACGCCTCGGCGGGCGGCGATCGTCCTTCGCCCGACAGATCCGCGGGGCGGCTTGCTCCCCAATCCAAACCGTCGATCGCGGTGCTGGCGTTCCAGAACATGAGCGGCGACGCCGAGCAGGAATATTTTTCGGACGGGATCAGCGAGGACATCATCACCGACCTGTCGAAACTCTCCGAACTGCACGTGATCGCCCGCAATTCGTCATTCGTCTACAAACACAAGGCGGCGCCGATTCCCGACATCGCGCGCGACCTCGGCGTCCGCTACGTGCTCGAAGGCAGCGTGCGCAAGGCCGGGAACCGCATCCGGGTGACCGCGCAGCTCATCGATTCGGCGACCGGCGGACATGTCTGGGCGAACCGGTTCGACCGCGAGCTGACCGACATCTTCGACATTCAGGACGAGCTTACGCGAGAGATCGTCGGCGCGCTGAAAGTGAACCTGGCGGTGGGCGAGGAAGGTCGCTTGCTTCGCAGGCGCGCGGCGAGCGTCGAAGCCTACGAGCTCTTGCTCAGATGCCGCGAGCAGATGATGCTCTTGACCCGGAGCGGCAACATTGCCGCTCGCGGCCTTGCCGAAGCCGCAATCGCCATCGACACGAATTATGCGGCGGCCTATGCCCTCATCGCCTTCACCCATCTCAATGACTACGCCAACGGCTACAGCAGCGACCCCGAGGAGTCGCTGCGCGTTGGCCGCGAACTCGCCGAACGCGCCGTCAGCATGGACGATCAAGACGCCGCGTGCCACTGGGCGCTTGGCGTCGCCTATTCCTGGGGCCGCGATCTTGACCGGGCCGAGGCGGAGGCGCGGCGCGGCCTTGCCCTGGCGCCGAATTTTGCCCAGGGCCTGGTCCTGCTGGCGACCGTTCAAATCTATGCCGGCAATCCGTCGGGCGCGATTGAGACGCTCGACGCCTTGATGCGGCTCGACCCGCACTATCCCGACATCTCCCTCCAGTTCCTCGCCGACGCCCGCTTCTCCCTCGGCGATTTTGAAGGGGCCGCCGAGGCGATCGAGCGGCGCCTCAGGCTCAATCCGGAGGCAGGAACGGCGTTCGCCCTGCTCGCGTCCTGCTATGGCTGGCTTGGCCGCGCCGGGGACGCTCGTCGAGCCTGGGACGAGGCGCTGAGGATCAATCCCGGCTTGTCAATCGAGCGCCGCCGCCAGGTCCAGCCCTTCCGCAATCCGGAGGACTTCGAGCGGCGCGTCGAGGGATTGCGCAGGGCCGGACTGAACGTGTGACGAGGCCGGACCCGGAAAAGCGCGGATGCGCGGCGGCGAGCCGCGGGAAAGAAAGGCGCATCCGTCCTCGCGA
>DATNBG010000422.1:0-2442 GCA_035572075.1 Roseiarcus sp.
CCGGGCACGTTGGTGACGTTGAGCGTGAGACCGGCGAGCTTCTGCTTGGCGCCAAGCCCGAATTCGTGCGCCTGCTTGAAACAGGTGCTGGTGTCGCCGCCTGCGTTGGCGAAGGCGACGACGTCGGCCTCCGAGCTTTGCGCCTGCAGCAGGAAGGACGAGAAGTCGGGGGTGTTGATCGGATGACGCACCGAGCCGATCACCTTGCCGCCCGCGGCTTGAACCGCGGCGGCGCAATTGGCCTCGAGATCCTTGCCGAAGGCGTAGTCGGCGGTGATGAAGAACCACGACTTGCCGCCGGCTTCCGTCACCGCCTTGCCGAGGCCCGTGCCCCAGGAATACGTGTCGTAAGTCCAGTGAACGAAAATGCGCGAGCATTTCGGGCCGGTGAGCACGGATGAGCCGGCGCCCGAGCCGATGACCGCCTTGTTTTTCTCCTGGGCGACCGCGACCACCGCCAGCGCCACCGCGGAATTCGGCAAGTCCATGATGACGTCGACGTGGTCCTCGTCGAACCAGCGCCGCGCGATCGCCGCCCCCACGTCGGGCTTGTTCTGATGATCGGCGGAGATGATTTCGACCGGCACGCCCAGAGGCTTCGAGAAGTCATCGACCGCGAGCTTCGCGGCGATCACCGAGCCCACGCCCTGATAGTCGGCGTAGACGCTCGACATGTCGTTCATGACGCCGATCTTGAGCGGCCGCGCGGATTGCGCTCGCACGACGCCCGGCGTCAGCGCAAGCGCCGCGCTCCCGGTCAGGACCTGCCGCCTGTTCGGCCTTCTCGCCTCTCCCAATCCATCCTCCCTTTTTTTGTCGCCTTCCAGGCTGAAACGCGCCGGCCCACGCGGCTTTTGAGGCCGCTTACGCGGGAGCGCGCGAGCGCTTGATCGCGCCGTACACGGCGAACGAGGTCGCCGGCATGTCGATGTGCTCGATGCGATAGGCCCGCCAGAGCGCGTCGGCGACCGCGTTCATGACCGCGGGCGTCGATCCGATCGACCCCGCCTCGCCCGCGCCCTTGAGGCCCATCGGATTGGTGGTCGAGGGCACGTTTCGCGTCTCAAAGTCGAACTCGATGAGATTGTCGGCGCGCGGCAGGCAATAGTCGAGCAGGCTCGCGGTCAAGAGTTGACCCTCGCGATCGAACACGGCGCGCTCCATCAGCGCCTGGCCCGCTCCTTGCGCGATGCCGCCGTGCACTTGTCCCGCGAGGAGGAGCGGGTTCAGGGTCATTCCGAAGTCGTCGACGACGGTGTAGCGGACGATCGCGGTTTCGCCTGTGTCCGGATCGATCTCGACCTCGCAGGCGTGGGTGCCGTTCGGATAGGTGGCGTGCGGCGGCGCAAACGACTCGGTCGCGGTCAGTTTCGCCGCGGTCGCCGTGGGAAGCGCGGCGATCTCGGCATAGGAAATGGCGCGATCGGTTCCGGCGATCCGCACCTTGCCGTCCGCGATTTCGAGGTCGGCGACCGCCGCCTCGAGCTTGTCGGCCGCAAGCTCCTTGAGCGAAGCGGCCAAGGTCTCGGAGGCGCGGGAAACCATGACCGCGCCGATCGGGATGGACCGCGACCCGCCCGTGCCGAAGCCGGTCGCGACCCGGTCGGTGTCGCCTTGGATGACCTTGATTCGCTCGAGCGGCACGTCGAGATATTGCGAGACGGCCTGGGCGTAGGCGGTCTCATGCCCCTGCCCATTGGACTGGGTGCCGATGGTCAGAGTGAAATCGCCGTTCTTCTCCAGGGTGAGCGAGCCGGTCTCGGAATCGTTCCACGCCGTGCATTCGATGTAGCTCGCGAAGCCGAAGCCGCGGATCCTGCCCCGCGCCCGCGCGTCCTCAAGGCGCCGCTCGAACCCGGCGCGATCCGCCTTCTTGAGGCACGCGCGCATCGCGCCCTCGAACTCGCCGACGTCGTAATGGCGATCGGTGTGGGTGTGATAGGGCATCTGTTCCGGCTTGACGAAATTCAGCGCCCGCAAGGCTTCGGGGGCCATGCCGAGCTTGCGGGCGCAGGCGTCGACCAGCCGCTCGAGCACATAGGCCGCCTCCGGCCGGCCCGCGCCGCGATAGGCGTCGACGGGAACCGTGTGGGTGTAGATCCCGCGAACCCGCGCGGAGAGGACGTCGATATGATAGGGCCCGGTCGCCATCGAGGCGCCGAGCCAGGGGACGTACGGACCGAACAGGGACAGGTAGGCGCCGAGATTGCCGAGGATATCGACCCTGAGCGCCAGAAAGCGTCCCTCGGAATCGAGCGCCATTTCGGCCATCGTCACATTGTCGCGGCCTTGCGCGTCGCCGATGAAATGCTCGCTGCGGTCGGCGAGCCAGCCGACGGAGCGCCCGAGGCGCCTCGCCGCCTCGAGAACGAGCGGATATTCGCGATACATGACCGACTTGGTGCCAAACCCGCCGCCGACGTCCGGGGTGACGACGCGCAG
>DATNBG010000423.1:0-2895 GCA_035572075.1 Roseiarcus sp.
CTCACCCCGTGCAGGATGTGACTCTTGCCGTAAAAGGTGTGGAGGCCCTCGGCGTTGAGCGCGATCATGCCGCCGCCTTGCCGAGATAGGCCGCCTGGACCCTTTCGCTCACCGCGATTTCCTGCGGCGCCCCCTCCGCCAGCACCCGGCCCTCGGCGAGCACCATGATGCGGTCGGCGAGGTTGAAGACGACGCGCATGTCGTGCTCGATCAGCATGATCGTCAGCCCCTCCTGGCGATGCAGCCGGCGGATGAGCCGCGCGATGTCGTAGGTCTCCTGGTCGCCCATGCCCGCCGTCGGCTCGTCGAGCATCAGCAGGCGGGGCTTGAGCGCGAGCGACATCATGATCTCCGTCGCCCGCTGGTCGCCGTGCGAGAGCGCCCCGGCGCGCACCGCCGCCTTGTCGGTGAGCCCGCCGAGAGCCAGAAGCTCGGCGACGCGCGCCGCCACCGCCGCCCGCGCCTCTCCGCCGAGCCAGGGCCTGAGGCGATAGCCGGCCGCGATCTCGACCGCGACGCGGATGTTGTCGGCGACCGAGAGATCGGGAAAGACCTCGGTGATCTGGAAGGTGCGGGCCATGCCGCGCCTGACCCGCTCGTCGGGAGCGAGCGCGGTCACGTCGCGCCCCTCGAACCGGATCGAGCCCGCGCTCGGGGCGAACAGACCGCTGACCAGGTTGAAAAACGTGGTCTTGCCGGCGCCGTTCGGACCGATGATCGCGCGCAGTTCCCCCGGCTCGATGGTCAGCGACACGCCGTCGATGGCGACGAGGCTGCCGAAGCGCTTCGAGGCGCCGTCGACCTGAAGCAGGGTCATGCCTTGGCTCCGCCGCGCAGCATGCCCAGGACTCCGCGCGGAAAGAACCGCACCACCAGCACGAACACCAGCCCGATCACCGACATCCAGTTCTGGGTGTGGCTCGAGACGTAATCCTGCAGAGCGACAAAAATCGCCGCGCCGACCATCGGTCCCCAGAACGAGCGCATGCCGCCCAGCACCGCCATGATGACGAGATTGCCTGAAAGATCGAAGCGCAACGCTCTGGGATCGGTGAAGTTGTTGAGGAGCGCGTACAGCGCCCCCGCGACGCTGACGAACAGGCACGAGATCACGAACGACAGCCAAACGTGCCATTCGATCGGCACGCCGAGAAATCGCGCCCGCCGCTCATTCTCGCGAATGGCGATCAGCGAGCGTCCGAACGGCGAATCGAGGATCTTCGCCATCGCGCCGACGCAAACGGCGAAAATCGCCAGCGCGAAATAATAGAACGCTTTGTCGTTCTGGAAAATGTCGACCCGGGCGACGCCGAAATCGATCGGCAGGCGGTGCCAGCCGGTGAGCCCGTCGTCGCCGCCGGTGACCGCGTTCCAGCGAAAGGCGATGAAATAGAACACCTGGCCGAAGGCGATGGTGACCATGGCGAAATAGACGCCGCGCAATCTGACGATCAAGGCGCCGATGATCATCGCCGCGATGGTCGCGACGACGACGCCGAACCCGATCGCCGGAATCGTGCCGGCGCCCAGATACTTGATCGCCATCGCCGCCCCATAGGCGCCAAGCCCGAAATAGGCGGCGTGGCCGAAGGAGACAACCCCGGTGAAGCCGAGCAGGAAGTTGAGCGCCATCGCCCCGAGCCCCATCACCACGATGCGGGTGGCAAGCTCGGTGTAGCCGCCGATCGCGCCCATCCAGAAGGGCATGAACAGGAGCAGCAGGCAGACCGCGGCGTCGAAGGTGCGGACGCGCGCGGCGCTCATTGGACCCTCCCTTCTTCGCCGAGCAGACCACGCGGCCTGACCAGCAGCACCAGCCCCATCATCACGTAGATCACCGCCTCGGTGGCGGAGGGAAAGTAGACCGCCGCGAGCCCGGAGGCGACGCCGATCAGAAGGCCGCCGAGCAGCGTCCCTAGCAGGCTGCCAAGGCCGCCGACGATGATCGCCACGAAGCTCGGCATGATCAAATTGGCGCCGATGGTGGGCGAGAGGCCGAGCAGGCCCGCCGCGAGCACGCCGGCGAGGCCGGCCATGTAGATGCCGATCCCGAAGTTGAGGCTGCGCAGCACTCTCACGTTGACGCCGAGCGTCGAGACGGTGTCGAGGTCGCGCGTGCCGGCGCGGATGCGCATGCCGAGCCGGGTGTATTTGAGCACGGCGAACAGGCCCAAGACCGCCGCGGTCACGATGATCACCATGAACACGCGATAGCCGGTGATGAAAAAGAGCTGGCTCGACAGCGAGGTCATCAGCCAGCCGGGGACCTGAAACGGCACGCTCTGCGCGCCCCAGATAAGGCGCGTCATGTCCTCGAAGATGTAGGCGAGGCCGAAGGTCAACAGCAGGCCGTAGAGGGGGTCCTGGCCATAGAGCGGACGAATCAGGAGCCGCTCGACGACAAGCCCGAGCACCGCGGTCAATGGCGGCGCGACGATCAGCGCGCCCCAAAATCCGATATAGGGGATCAGTGTGTAGGCGAGATAGGCGCCGATCGCCAGAAATCCGCCATGGGCGAAATTGATGACCCCGCTCAAGTTCAGGATCAGCGACAGGCCGAGCGCCATCAGCGCATAGAACGCGCCGACGATCAGGCCGTTGAAGACGTTGAACAGGACGACCTGGGTCATGCGCCTCGGTTCGCCGTTCGCCGGAAGGAGAGCGACGGCGGGTCCTCCGCTCCTCGCGCGGCGGTCAAGTTGGCCACGTCATCTTGCAGCCGCTCTCCTCGAGAGGACCCGCGACCTGCGCGCCGTCGACCACTTTGGTGACCTTGAAAAGGTCGTCCGGCGCGGAGCCCTTGGCCTGCGCCTCGCCGACGAACAGCGAAGCCAGCAGCTGGTTCTGCCCGGCGCGATAGAAGGCCGGGTTCGGCCCGAGCGCGATCTCTGGCGG
>DATNBG010000424.1:0-4424 GCA_035572075.1 Roseiarcus sp.
CAGCCTGCCCGCCGGGGTGTCTTGCCCTCCCGCAACGAACGCTGCCAGCGCCATCGCGAAGGCGTATCCAACGAGACCTACCCCAACAGCCGCAATTGCGAGCGTGGGCGCGTACTCAATCAATACGTTCATCGTCCCTCTCTCAATAAAAGCTCGGCTTTCGAGCCGAGACAAAAAATGCAAAAGCTCACAATGAATGATCGGGCCAACTGAGCGGCCTGTCTGAGACCACAGGCAATCGTGACTGAGCTTAGCTTAATCCAAAAAAAAATCGAGCCCCGGTGAGGCCTGCCGCCTCGCCTCTCGCCCCTCACCGATCGAGGCCGCTCATCAGCATGTACTTGATCTCGACGAACTCCTCGACGCCGTGGCGCGAGCCCTCGCGGCCGATGCCCGATTCCTTCACGCCCCCGAACGGCGCAAGCTCGCTCGAGATCGCCCCCGTGTTGATCCCGACCATGCCGTATTCGAGCGCTTCCGCCACCCGCCACACCCGCCCGAGGTCGCGGGCGTAGAAGTAAGACGCGAGCCCGAACTGGGTGTCGTTGGCCTGGGCGATGACGTCGGCCTCGTCCTTGAAGCGGAACACCGGGGCGACCGGGCCGAAGGTCTCCTCGCGCGCGAGAAGCATCGAAGAGTCGACGCCGGAGAGGACCGTCGGCTCGAAAAAGGTGTGGCCGAGCTTGTGCCGCTTGCCGCCAACCACGACCTTCGCGCCCTTCTTCTGCGCATCGGCCACATGCTCCTCGACCTTCTTCACCGCGGCTTCGTTGATCAGTGGCCCCTGGGTGACGCCGGCCTCCGTTCCGTCGCCGACCTTGAGCTTGGCGACAGCCGCGGTGAGCTTGGCGACGAAGACCTCGTAGATCCCCTCCTGCGCGTAGATGCGATTGGCGCAGACGCAGGTCTGGCCCATGTTGCGGAATTTCGAGGCGATCGCGCCCTCGACCGCGGCGTCCACATGGGCGTCGTCGAACACGATGAACGGCGCGTTGCCGCCGAGCTCGAGCCCGACCTTCTTCACCGTGCCCGCCGCCTGCGCCATCAAGACCTTGCCGACCTCGGTCGAGCCGGTGAACCCGATCGCGCGCACGGCTCTATGCTCGCACATCGCCTTGCCGATCGCCCGCGCGTCGCCGGTCACGAGGTTGAAGACGCCAGGCGGGAAGCCGGCGCGCAGCGCCAGCTCGCCTAGCGCGAGCGCGGTCAGCGGCGTCTCTCCCGCGGGCTTCGCCACCACGGTGCAGCCGGCCGCGAGCGCCGGCGCCGCCTTGCGGGTGATCATCGCCGCGGGGAAATTCCACGGCGTGATCGCCGCGACCACGCCGACCGGCTGCTTGATGACGACAATGCGCGAATCGGCGCGGAAGGTCGGATTGACCTCGCCGTAGATTCGCTTGGCCTCCTCGCCGAAGAACTCGACGAAGGCCGCGGCGTAGTCGACCTCGCCCCGCGCTTCCGCGAGCGGCTTTCCCTGCTCGCTGGTCATGATGAGGGCGATGTCGTCGCGGTTTTGCACGATGAGCTCGAACCAGCGGCGCAGGATGCGCGCGCGCTCCTTCGCCAGCATCTTCGCCCAGGGGGCGAAGGCGCGCTGGGCCGCTTCGATCGCCTGAATTGTCTCGGCCTCCCCGAAGCGCGGAATCTTGGCAAGCACCGCGCCGCTCGCCGGGTTGGCGATCGGCCGCGTCCCCTCGCCGACCCATTTTCCGTCGACGAGGCATTTGTCTTTGAGGAGCGAAGCATCGGCGAGTTTCATGGGGAGGGCCTCCAGGGTTGGAGAGCTTATAACAAACGAGGGCGTAGGCCGTCAGAGCAAGTCGATGGCCGGTCGCCGGCTACGCGAAAAAATCGACGATCCTGGGGCGCGGGTGTCGAAATCGTCGACCCTCATACGTCTATCTCCTGCCGGCGCTGTCGCAGAACGGCTCGACGCGCCTCGGGCGGGAGGGAAAACTCATGACAACCGACCTTTGGTATCTCGCGTTGACCGCAATGCTGACCGCGGCGCTCTGGATCCCGTACATCGTCTGCCAGGTGATGACGAACGGGGCCCTGACGGCGGAGAACTACGTGGACCCCAAGCCGCGTCCGGTCCCTTTCTGGGGCCAGCGCGCTCACCGCGCCTATCTCAACGCGATCGAATGTTTCGCTCCGTTCGCCGCGCTGGTTATTGTCGCCCAAGTCGGAGGAAAAGCGAACGGGATGACGGCCTTCTGGGCGACGAGCTTTTTCTGGCTGAGGCTCGCGCACGCCATAGTTTATTGGGCGGCTATCCCCTATCTGAGAACGGTTCTCTTCACCCTCGGCTTCATCTGCGTCGTAGGGATTTTTTGGGAGGCGATCAAATAGGTTTCGCGAACGCGCCGCGGGGACGGACGCTCGGCCCTCAGCGGCGTCAATCCAGCATGTGAGAGACCATGCCGTCGGCGAGCTTCGGCTCGAACCAGGTCGATTTCGGCGGCATGATCGCGCCCGCGTCGGCGACCGCCATGAGGTCGCGCATCTCGGTAGGGCAGAGCGCGAAGGCGACTGCGAAAGCGCCAGAAGAGACCAGCCGATCCAATTCGCCGAGGCCCCGGCCGCCCCCGACGAAGTCGATGCGCTTGTCGCGGCGCTGATCCGAAATGCCGAAAACCGGCCCGAGAATGTTTTTCGCGAGCAGGGTGACCGGCAGAAGCGCGACCGGATCGCCGCCCTGCGCGCCTTGCCCCGCGGCCACTCCCTTGAGCGCAAGCCGATACCAGCGCCCGCCGAGAAACATGCCGGCCTCGCCCGCGCGAGTGGGACGAACCGGCCCATCGCTCGGCTCGACCCTGTACCGGCGCTTAATTTCCCGCAAAACCGCGTCGAGGCTCAGTCCGTTCAGGTCGCGCAGCACGCGGTTGTAGTCGAGAATCGTCATGTCCCGCTGCGGCAAGAGGACGCTGAGAAAATACCCGTCCTTCTCGCCCCGCGCCTCGGCGACGCGCAGAGCCGCGGCCGAGCGATGATGGCCGTCGGCGATATAGAGGGCGGGGAGAGCGTCGACCGCGGAGGTCAGGCCCATGATCGCCGCCTCGTCCTTAATCGCCCAGAGCTGGTGGCGCACGCCGTCGTCGGCCGTGACGTCGACCTCAGGGTTCGGTTGCGCCGCGCGCGCGAGCAGGGCGTCGATTGAGGGCGCGTCGGGATAGGCGAGCATGACCGGGCCGGTCTGCGCCTGGACCGCCTCGATCTGGCGCACCCGGTCGTCTTCCTTGGCCGGCGTGGTCAGTTCGTGCTTGCGGATGCGGCCCTCGGCGTAAGCCGCGATCGAGGCGACCGCCGCGAAACCGGTCTCGACACGATCCCGCCAGATGAGGCGGTAGGCGTAGTAGCAGGGCTTTTCGTCGCGGACGAGCACACGGGCCTCGATCATGCGCCGAAGGTTCCCGGCGGCCTTGGCGTAGACCGCCTCGTCATGGGGATCGATCGCCGGATCGAGATCGATCTCGGCCTTGGAGACGTGCAGAAAACTCCATGGCTTGCCCTTCGCGCGCTCGCGCGCTTCCGCGCTTGACAGCACGTCATAAGGCGGCGCGAGGACCTCCGCCGCGCGGCCGGCTGCCGGCCGCAAGGCGCGAAAAGGCTTGATCAGGCTCAATCGGGTCGCTTTCCGTGTGGGGCCGGCGTTCGCCAAAACGAACGGCGTTCGCGGCGCGAATTAGCTTAGCGACGCGCTCTCTGGCAAGCGCGCCGGGCGCCGTGTAAGAAGCTGTTGCCGCCGCGGGCGCCCGCGGGCTCGGCGGATTTAAGGCTGCGAGCTCAGCATTTCATGGCGGATGTTCCCATCGGCGTCGTCACCGTATCCGATCGCGCTTCGCGAGGCGTCTACGAGGACAAGGGCGGCCCGGGGATAGAGGCGGCGCTGAAAGAGCTTCTGGCGACGCCGTGGCGCCCTGAGCGGCGCCTCGTTCCCGACGAGCGGGCGGCGATCGAAGCGGCGCTGATCGCGCTTGTCGATGAGGCGCGCTGCCCGCTGATCCTCACCACCGGGGGCACCGGACCCGCGCCGCGCGACGTGACGCCGGAGGCGACGGAGGCGGTCTGCGACCGCATGCTGCCGGGCTTCGGCGAACTGATGCGGCTCAGGAGCCTCGCCGAAGTCCCGACCGCCATCCTGTCGCGCCAGGTCGCGGGCTCGCGCGGCTCGAGCCTCATCATCAACCTGCCGGGCAAGCCGGCGGCGATCCGCACCTGCCTCGACGCGGTCTTCGCCGCCGTCCCCTATTGCATCGACCTGATCGGCGGCGCGCGCCTCGACACAAATCCCCAATTCTGCACGGCTTTTCGGCCCAAAGGGTGAGGCGGAGGCACGGATCATTTTTCGTGGCGGAACGTTTGAATTCCGGCGCCGGCGCCCGGGAGACGCGCCTCTGTGTCGCTCATCCCTCCAGCGCTGA
>DATNBG010000425.1:0-2366 GCA_035572075.1 Roseiarcus sp.
TCAATTTCATCACCGGCCCGTCGCGGTCGGCCGACATCGAGCAGACGCTCCTGCTCGGCGCCCACGGACCCCGGCGGCTGCATATCGTCGTCGTCGGCGAAGCCTGAAAGCCGGGACTCGGTTTTCACCTCGGCGCGCGGCGATACCGCAGCGCGAAATTTTTTTATTCGCAAGCGCAACAAGCGCCATAGTCCTGTCACGCTTCGCGCCTAACCGTGCGTCAGTGGCCTTGTTTCGACTTGGGGGTGACATGTCCATCAGCTCAGCAAATTCGCGCCGCATTGCGGTCGCGGCCGGTTGCGGCGCGCTCGCAATCGGCCTGCCCATCGGGGCGGCTTACGCATCTCCCAGTTCCGCGGCCTGGGCGCTGATGGCGCTCTGTGTCTGCGGCCTTGGCGTCGCAGGCTTCGGTCGCGCCCGCACCGACCGGCTTTCCTCCGGCATCGAGTGAAAGCCATCAAGCGCTCTCGCGCTTCGGAAAGGGCCGCCTTCGGGCGGCCTTTGCATTTTATGCTGAAGCCGCATACTGGGCGGCAAGGCGGGCGCCGCCGCGGCAGTCTGGGGCGGCGAGAAATATTAACCTTAATGGGCATAGTGAGTGAGTCGCGGGCGCGCATGAAGCGCGTCCCTTGTGCGGGTCCTTGTGCATGACGCTGCGGATTTGGATCGTCGGGGCCCTGTTCGGGGCGCCTCTCCTCGTCTCGGGCGCGCTGGCGCAGACGCCGGCGGCCGCGCCCTCTTCGGCGCCGCCGGCCGCCGCGGCCGCTCCGGCGCCCGCGACAAGCTCTTCGATCCCTCCGGCCAGTCTCGCCAGCCCGCCGGCCTCGAGCGAGGGCCTGGTCAGCCCGTTCATGCCGATGCCCTTAGGCCCCGCGCCGGCGGCGGGAGGCGATTCGCCGCCCAGCGCCGCGTCCGCCCCCAGCGCTTCTCCGACCGCCGCGCCGCCTGCCCAGGCCGCGGCGCCGCCGAAGCCGAGGAAGATCGTGTCCCATCGGCCGCCGCGCGAGACGGCGCTCAGCGAGGATCCTGAGCCCACCCTTCAGCCCGACACCTTCTTCGCCACCGCGAAAGCCTCCGAGCGCTATTCAGCGATTGTCGACGCCGGCGGCTGGCCGACCGACATCGTCGCCGTCGCGCCTGGAGCGAAGGGCCCGGCGGTCGAAAGACTGCGCAAGCGCCTCATGATCGAGGGCTACCTCGGGCCCGCGGAGGCCGGCGGCCGCCTTGCCTGGGACAAGGCGCTCACCGCGGCGGTGAAGCGGTTCCAGGCGCATATGGGGCTGCGCGAGACGGGAATCGTCTCCGGCGCGACGTTGAAGGCGATCAACGTTCCGGCGAGGGAGCGTTTCAACGAACTCGCCTCGAGCGCCAACCGTCTCGCCGGACTCAATTTCTCCTTCGAGGACCGGTATGTGGCGGTCAACCTGCCCTCGACCTCGGTCGAGGCGGTCGAGAACGGCCGGGTCGTCCATCGCTATGTCGCGATCGTCGGCGGCCCCGAGCATCCGTCTCCCGAGATTTCGGCCCACATCCAGGTCATCAACCTCAACCCGACCTGGACGGTGCCGACGTCGATCATCAAGAACGAGATCATCCCCCGGATGCAGCGCGATCCGGGCTATCTCACCCGCGAGAAAATCCGGATTCTCGACGGCTCGGGCAAGGAGATCAATCCGAAGTCAGTGAACTGGAGCACCGAGCGAGCGGCCAATTACACGCTGAGACAGGATTCGGGGGCCGGCAATTCGCTGGGCTCGATCCGCATCGGCATGCCCAACAAGCTCGCCGTCTACATGCACGACACGCCGTCCAAGGGGCTGTTCGGCGCCGACTACCGCTTCCTGAGCCACGGCTGTGTCCGGGTTCAGGGCGTCTACGATCTGGCTGCATGGCTGCTCCAGGGTACCGCCGGGCCGGCCGG
Organism: Roseiarcus sp.; assembly: GCA_035572075.1. GTDB lineage: Bacteria > Pseudomonadota > Alphaproteobacteria > Rhizobiales > Beijerinckiaceae > Roseiarcus. Next base: position 1,922 of record DATNBG010000425.1, read on the forward strand.
CGGCTGGGACAAGGCCGCGCTCATGGCCAAAATCAAGGAAGGCGGCGCCTATGACATCAAGCTCGCGAAAGCGGCGCCGGTGATCTGGGTCTATCTTACCGGCTGGTCGAACGGCGATGGGCCGGCCAATTTCCGCAACGACGTCTACAATATCGACAATGTCGGCGAACCGCAGGTGAGCGCCCAGGCCGCGCCGGCGCGGTAGACGGCAATCACCGGCGTTCGAGCGGGATCGGCGCGATCTCGTGGACGAACTCAGCGATCTCCTCGCGCCTGTAAGAGAGGCCCACGCGCTTCGTCGATGCTGGCCTTTTTGCCAGCGACAATCCAGGCCGCCATTCCCGCGCCGGCCGGATCGGCCGGGGGACGAACCCGCCGCCGCAATTGGGGCAGACATTCCGAAGCGGCCCGTCCACGCAGCCGGCGCAGAAGGTGCATTCGTAGG
>DATNBG010000426.1:0-3091 GCA_035572075.1 Roseiarcus sp.
TAGCGTCCCGGATGTGCTGTAATGGCACGTGGAGACGCTTCGCGCTACAACAAGCTGGCGCGCCGAAGTATGACAGCTATAAGAGCTTCATACCTCTGGGACAAATCGTGGCCCAAATTGTCCCAAAGCACAGGAAACCGAAGAGGCTTACTGCCTCTAAATCTTTGAAATAGTTGGAGCGGGCGAAGGGAATCGAACCCTCGTATGAAGCTTGGGAAGCTTCCGTTCTACCATTGAACTACGCCCGCTTCGCCCGCTCGCTCAAGAAGCGGGGAATGGCAGGAGAGGAGGGACTCGAACCCCCAACCCCCGGTTTTGGAGACCGGTGCTCTAACCAATTGAGCTACACTCCTCCGAGACGCCGTTCATGCCGCATCGCGCGCTCCGGCGCAAGGGCGGATGCAAACGGGACGGGCTGCGCCTCGGCTTGACTTCGCCGCCTCGCCTCGCCAGTTTCCGCGGCGCCGCGCTCCCCTCCCGCGGTTCGCCGCAAGGACCGGATGCGCACCTATCTCAGCTTCGAAACGCCGGTCGCCGACATCGACGCCCGTCTCGACGAATTGCGGGCCGTCGCGGAGAAGGGCGATTCGGCCGCGATCGCCGACGAGATCGCCAGGCTCGAGGCGCGGGCCGAAAAGGCGCTGGCCGACCTCTACGCCAACCTCACGCCCTGGCAGAAGACCCAGGTCGCCCGCGCCCAGGGGCGCCCGCGGTTCGGCGACTATCTCAAGGGGCTCATCGCCGAGTTCACGCCGCTCGCCGGCGACCGTTATTTCGGCGAGGACGAGGCGATCGTCGGCGGGCTTGGAAGATTCGAGGGCGAGTCGGTCTGCGTGCTCGGCCAGGAGAAGGGCGACGACACGGCGAGCCGGGTCAGGCACAATTTCGGCATGGCGCGGCCCGAGGGCTATCGCAAGGCGACGCGGCTGATGCAGCTCGCCGACCGCTTCGGCCTGCCGGTGATCTCGCTCATCGACACCGCCGGCGCCTTTCCGGGGGTGGACGCCGAGGAGCGCGGCCAGGCCGAGGCCATCGCCCGCTCGATCGACGCCTGCCTTTCGCTCGGCGTGCCCAATGTCGCGGTGGTCATCGGCGAGGGCGGCTCCGGCGGGGCGCTGGCGATCGCCGCCTGCAACACCGTGCTGATGCTCGAACACGCGATCTACACCGTGGCCTCGCCCGAAGCGGCCGCCTCGATCCTCTGGCGCGATTCCTCACGCGCGCAGGAGGCGGCGACGGGCATGAAGATCACCGCTCAGGACCTGATCAGGTTCGGCATTATCGACAGCGTCATCCCCGAGCCGCTGGGCGGCGCGCATCGCGACCCCGACGCCGCGATCGCCGCGACGGGCGAGGCGATCGGCCGGGCGCTCAAGGCGCTTCACAACCTGGGGCCGGACGAACTGCGCGATGCGCGGGCCGAGAAGTTCCTGGCGATGGGGCGCAAGATTTAGCCTTCGCCCCGACCCCTCCCAAAGGGAGAGGAGAGAACGGATGCTTGAGACCATGCGCTGGTTCGGGCCGGACGATCCGGTGAGCCTCAGGAATCTCGCCGAGGCTGGCGCGGTCGGCGTGGTGAGCGCGCTGCATCACAGGAACCGGGGCGAGGCGTGGGGCGAGGACGAGATCCTCAAGCGCCGGGCGGAAATCGAAGGCGCGGGCCTCGTCTGGGCGGTGGTCGAAAGCATCGGCGTCGGCGAGGAGATCAAGACCCGCTCGTCCGGCTTCCGCGCCAAGATCAACGCTTACAAGCAATCGATCCGCAACGCGGCGCGCGCCGGGATCAAGACCTTCTGCTACAATTTCATGGCGATTACCGACTGGACGCGGACCGACGTCAACTGGCCGCTCGCCGGCGGCGGGACCGCCCTGCGCTTCGGCGCGACCGACTATGCGGCCTACGACCTCTACATCCTCGAGCGCGAGGGCGCCGAGGCCGACTATCCGCCCGAACGCATCGCCGCGGCGCGCGCCCGCTTCGGGTCGATGGCGCCGCGCGCGATGCAGGCGCTCGAGCGCACGCTCATCGACTGGCTGCCGGCGCGCGACTTCACCTACGACCGGAGGAGCTTCAAGCGCGCGCTCGCGGCCTACAAGGACATGTCGGCCGAGGACCTGCGCTCGAACCTCATCGCGTTCGTGCGCGAGATTACTCCCGTGGCCGAGGAGGAGGGCGCGCGCCTCGCCATTCATCCCGACGATCCGGCCTTCCCGATCTTCGGCCTGCCGCGGGTCATGTCGACCGCCGGGGACGTGCGCAAGCTCTTCGCCGCCGCGCCATCGCCGGCTTGCGGAATCACGCTCTGCGCGGGCTCCTTCGGCTCCAACCCGGAGAACGATCTCGTCGCGATGGCGAAGGAGTTCGGCCCGCGGATCCATTTCGCCCACCTGCGCAATGTGCGGCGCGAGGCGGACGGCTCGTTCTTCGAGGCCGATCACCTGGACGGCGAAATCGACATGGTGCGCCTCGTGGCGGCGCTGATGGCGGAAGAGGACCGCCGCCGCGCCGAGGGCCGCGCGGATTCCGAAATCCCGATGCGCCCCGACCACGGGCATCTCATCGGCGAGGACGGGAAGAAGCGCGTCAACCCCGGCTATTCGTTCATCGGCCGCCTCAAGGGCCTGGCCGAACTGCGCGGGGTGATGCGGACGGTCGAGGCGTTCCGCAGCGGGCGGGTGGGGTGAAGCTGAGGCTGCCAATCAGCCCGTCCAGTCGTGCTGGACTTCCCGATGACGCTCACGCGTCGTGAGTGGAAAGCGCCGCCGCGCTACATCCCGCCCAGATGGTCGGCGACGGCGAAGATGTCCTTGTCGCCCCGGCCGCTCAGGTTGAGCACCATCAGGTGATCCTTCGGGCGTTTGGGGGCGAGCTCGATCACCTTGGCGAGCGCATGGGCGGGCTCCAGCGCCGGGATGATGCCTTCGAGCTTTGAACAAAGCTGGAAGGCGTGCAGCGCCTCCTTGTCGGTCGCGGCGAGATAGGTCACCCGGCCCACGTCGTTGAGCCAGGAGTGCTCGGGGCCAACGCCCGGGTAGTCGAGCCCGGCGGAGATCGAATGGCCTTCGAGAATCTGGCCGTCGTCGGTTTGCA
>DATNBG010000427.1:0-9186 GCA_035572075.1 Roseiarcus sp.
GACAATCTGCGGTCGCGAACGATTGCCGAGGAAGGGCTCCAGCGCTTCCCCGATTCGCCGCTCCTCAAGAACAGGCTCTCCTGGACCTACATCCTGGAGAGCGAGGCGGCCTACGGACCTTTTGAGAACTGCCGCGAGACGGACGCACCGAAGAGGCGTTGGAGGCCGTCAAGGGCACTGAGTCGTTCTGGGGAGATTTGAACGTGGCTATCCATGCGCGCCTTGGCCGCATTGACGAGGCGAGGGCCGCCGCGGCCGACTGGCTCAAAACGGCGCCCCATTCGATCCAGACGCAATCCTGCATGCCGATCCGCGAGCCGATGAAGCAGAAGTATCTCGATGATTTGCGCAAGGCTGGCGTGCCGGAGCGGGCAGAGAAGGCCAACCCCTGACAACCGGTGAGTTTTCGTTTGCGCCCTCGGCATTTTGAGCATTGCGGGAGGACTAGCATGACTCTTCGACACGTCCTTTTCATCGCGCCCGCCCTCGCCTTCGCAACCTTCGCCTGGGCGCAAAGCTCGCCGAACGGCCCCGGCGCCATTCAGGACATCGCCTCGCGGTCTCAATGCGCCGCGCATGTCTGGGCCCATCGCGGATTGGCGCCGAAGACCTACATCAACGGCGTCGCGCTCGTCTTCGCGCGCGCCGTGTGCCACCCCGAGCGCGAAGACGTGAAGGTCGTGTCCGCCGCGGCCGATCCGGCGTCGAATTCCAACGACGCGCTCGTCGCCTACCGCAGAGAGTTCGCAGCCGCGCATATGGACAACGGGACGGCGGGCGTCGACACGCTCCGGCACGCCTACGCCTTGCTCATCGGACTCGGCATGAGCGAGAGCTCGGGCAAATATTGCGAGGGGCGCGACGTCAGCGAATGCTTCGCAACCGCGAACACCGCCGAGGCGGGCTTGTTCCAGACCTCGTTCGGCGCCCGCGTTCACAGTCCAGCGCTCGGCAATCTTTTCGCCGCCTACAAGGCCAACGGCGCCCCCTGCCTTCTCGACGTGTTCAAGGACTCGATCACCTGCCGGATCGTCCCCAGCCACAACCCAAAATGTCCAAACGAGAACAGCGACGTCAAGGGAACCGGCGACGGCGCCGACTGGCAGCGGCTGACCAAGGTCTGCCCGGCGTTCGCGACCGAATACGGCGCCGTCGTGCTTCGGAGGAACGGCGGCGCGCGCGGCGAATTCGGTCCGATCCGCGGGCATCAAACGGAACTGCGCCCCGAGTGCGACGCCATGCTGCGCAGCGTGCAGGATTTCGTGCGACAACACCCGGACGTCTGTTCCTCGCTGTAGCCGGCCGCCGCCTTACGGCATCACGTAGGTCGCCCGCCCCTGGCCCAGAAGCGCTGAGGGAATGGCGCCCGGCTCGTCGACCGAGAAGACGACGATGGGAATCCCGTTGTCGCGCGCAAGCGCGAACGCGGCCGTATCCATCACCTGCAGTTTGCGGGCGATCGCCTCGTCGTGGCTCAACCGCTCGAAGCGCGTCGCGTCCGGGTCCTTCTTCGGGTCGGCGGTATAGATGCCATCGACGTGCGTCGCCTTCATCACCGCATCGCACGAGAGTTCGGCGGCGCGCAGGGCCGCGCCGGTGTCGGTGGTGAAGAACGGATTGCCGGTGCCGCCGGCGAGGATGATGATGCGGTGCTTGACCAGGTGCGCGAGCGCGGCCTGGCGCGAATAAGGCTGGCAGAGCGACGGCATGGCGACTGCGGAGAGCACCCGCGCTGGCTGGCCGATCTGCTCAAGCGCGCCCTCCATCGCCAGCGCATTCATGACCGTCGCCAGCATGCCGATCGAGTCGGCGCGCGCGCGCTCGATCCCCTTGTCCGCGCCCTCGAGTCCGCGAAAGAAATTGCCGCCGCCAACGACAACGGCGACTTGCACGCTGAGCTCCGCCGCGGCCTTCAGGTCTCCAGCCAGGCGCCGGACGGTCGCGGCGTGCAGCCCGTGAGAGTCCGGCCCCATCAGCGCTTCGCCCGAAAGCTTGACGACGACGCGCTTGAACAGCGGCCGCGGCGCTTTCGACATGACTGCCCCTCCCGTCAACCGCGCCGCTCGCGTATCCTGCCCATCCTTCGCGATAAAAAAGCGGCCCGCAAGGGCCGCTCGATAGATCGCCAGGCCCTCAGGCCTCCTCCACCGGCTTCTCGACGCCCTCGCCCAGCGCGTAGCGGACGAAGCCCTCGATCGCGATCGGCGCGCCGACTGTCTTTTCGGCCTCCTTGACCGCCTGGGCGACGGTCTTCGCCGGATCATGGACGTAAGGCTGATCGAGGAGGCAGACTTCCTTGTAGAAGGTCTTCAAGCCCGATTCGACGATCTTCTCGATCACGTTCGCGGGTTTGCCGGCGTTTTTGTCGATGAGCACCGCGCGCTCGCGGGCGATGGCCGCCGGATCGACCCCGGCGGCGTCGAGCGCGAGCGGACTCGTCGCCGCGACATGCATCGCGACCTGCCGCCCGAGCGCGCTGAGCTTCGCCCGGTCGCCAGAGGATTTGAGCCCGACGATCACCCCGATCCGGCCAAGCCCGTCGGCGACCGAGCCATGCACATAGTGGCCAATCGCGCCCTCGGCGACTCTCAAGCCCTGCGCGCGGCGCAGCGTCATATTCTCGCCGATTGTGGCGATGGCGTTGGCGATCGCCTCGCTCACCGTGCCGCCGCCCGGGTAATGCGCGCCGAGCGTCTTCGCCGCATCGACGTTGGGCGCGTGGTCGAGCGCCACCGCGAGCACGCCGCGCACCAGCGCCTGGAAGTCATCGTTGCGGGCGACGAAGTCGGTCTCGGAATTGACCTCCACGACAACGCCGATCTCACCCTCGACGGCTACGCCGACCAGGCCTTCGGCCGCCACCCGTCCGCTCTTCTTGGCGGCTTTCGCCAGGCCCTTCTTGCGCAACCAGTCGACCGCCGCCTCGATGTCGCCGCCGGTCTCGCTGAGCGCGTTCTTGCAATCCATCATGCCCGCGCCGGTCTTTTCGCGCAGCTCCTTGACCAGGCCAGCGGAAATGGTCGTCATCCTGTTCCTCTTTCGCTGTCCAAACGCCGCGCAGGCCTATTCCGCGGCCATCAGCGCGCGCGCCTGCTCGGTCCATTTGTCGCGCGCGATGCGGCCATTGAACCGGAGGTCCGCGTCGAGCTTGACGGCCTCCTCCGGCGTCATCGCGGCGAGCTGCCAGTAATGGAACACGCCATGTTCGTTGAGCTTCTTGACGATCTGCGGCCCGACGCCGGCGAGCTTGGCCAGATCGTCCGGCGCGCCGCGCGGCGCGGCCAGAAGCTCGAACTGGTCGGTCGAGGCCGCGGGCTCCGCCGCCGCGGCTTCCGGCTCGATCGCCTCCGGCTCAACCGTTTCCGGCAGCGGTTCGGCGAGCGGCGTCTCGGCCTCGCCCAGATCGACCCCCTGCGCGCCCTGGCTGCGTGAAATGCCGTCGATCGCCGCGCGAGCCACCAGATCGCAATAGAGCTGAATGGCGCGCCCGGCGTCGTCATTGGCCGGGACCGGATAGGCGATGCCGTCCGGGTCGCTGTTGGTGTCGACGATCGCGATCACCGGAATCTTGAGGCGGTTGGCTTCCTTGATCGCCAGCGCCTCCTTGTTGGTGTCGATGACGAACACGAGATTGGGAATGCCGCCCATGTCCTTGATGCCGCCGAGCGCGGTCTCGAGCTTGTCGCGCTCGCGCGACAGCATGAGCCGCTCCTTCTTGGTCAGGCCCTTCGCGCCTTCGCCCAGCATTTCGTCGACCTTGCGCAGCCGCGAGATCGAGGCGGAGATCGTCTTCCAGTTGGTCAGCATGCCGCCGAGCCAGCGGGCGTTGACAAAATACTGCGCAGAGCGCCTGGCGGCGGCGGCGATCTCGTCCGAGGCCTGGCGCTTGGTGCCGACGAACAGCACGCGCCCGCCCTTGGCGACGGTGTCGGAGACCGCCTTCAGCGCCTGATGCAGGAGCGGCACCGTCTGGGCAAGGTCGATGATGTGGATCGCGTTGCGCGAGCCGTAGATGTAGGGCGCCATCTTCGGGTTCCAGCGGTGCGACTGGTGGCCGAAATGCGCGCCCGCCTCGAGCAATTGGCGCATGGTGAAGTCAGGCAGAGCCATGGGAAGCGTCCTTGTCCGGTTGAGCCTCGGCGGATCGTGAGAAGCGAGGCCACCTCGCCACCGGAGCGGAACCTTGGATCAGGCGCCGCGGTAAATCCGCCTGTGGAATGGCGCGGCATATAGGGGAGGCGACGCGGAAAGGCAAGCGCGGCGTCGTTGGCGCGCGCTGGACCGTAGCCCGGTTGTAGCTCAGCCTGCCGGACGCTGTTTTTACCCATCGAGACAGTTGTCGCCGCGTTCCGCTAGAGGCCGCAATCGCCGTTCCGCCGGCCCTGCGGGGCGCATTTACGACCGCGGGAGTCGGTCGCTCCGGCCCACGATCCCGTCGTCATTCTGTCATGAGCGCTCATCATGGCTGGTCCCGGGAGACCCAGGCGGACGACTCAAATTTCCGATTGCCTCGGCCGAGGCAAACGTGTTTGAGGTTCCTCGCGTCCGTTTGGCCGCCCGGTTCGCCCCTCGCGTCGTCTCGCCAAGCGGAAGTCGCCGATGCCGCTCACCACCCTTGTCTCCACCGGGCGGCGGCTCCTGCCGAATCAATGGGACCTCATCGCGTTTGCCGGGATTCTGGCGGTGCTGACGGCGATCGCGAAGAGCTATCACGGCATTTCCGCGCCTTTGCCGGCCCCCACCGAGTCGCCGATCTCTCTCGACTATTCGAATCTGCCCTACTACGCGCTGAGAACGGTGCTGCGCATGTTCGCGGCGCTCGCCGCCTCGCTCCTGTTCACCTTCACCTACGCGACGCTGGCGGCCAAGAGCCGGCGCGCCGAAATGGTGCTGATCCCGGTCCTCGACATTCTCCAGTCGGTGCCGATCCTCGGCTTTCTCTCCTTCACCGTCACCTTCTTTCTCGGCCTCTTCCCCGGCAACACGCTGGGAGCGGAGCTCGCGGCGATCTTCGCCATCTTCACCAGCCAGGCCTGGAACATGGCCTTTTCCTTCTATCAGTCGCTGCGCGCCGTGCCCGAGGATCTGCGCGAAGTCGCGAGCGGCTTGCGTCTCACCGGTTGGCAGAAGTTCTGGCAGCTCGAAGCGCCGTTCGCGGTGCCGGGCCTCATCTGGAACACCATGATATCGATGTCCGGCGGCTGGTTCTTCGTCGTCGCCTCGGAGGCGATCACGGTCGGGGCCACCACCATCGCCCTTCCCGGCGTCGGCTCCTACATCGCCAAGGCCAATGACGAAGGCAATTGGGCGGCGATCGGCGCGGCGGTCTTGACGATGGCGATCGTCATCCTGCTCTACGATCAACTGCTGTTCCGGCCGATCGTCGCCTGGGCGGCGAAGTTCCGGGTCGAGTTGTCGGAGAGTCAGGTCTCCGAGTCTTCCTGGATGCTCGGGCTCATCAAGCGCACGCACTGGCTGAGGCTCGGCTTCGCCCCGATCGCCGCCGCGCTGCGCAGCGTGAGTTTCTGGCCCCTGCGTTTTCCGCGCCTCTTCAGGAGCGAGGGCGCGGAGGAAAAGCAAAGGCCTTCGCGGATCATCGATGCGCTCTGGGTCCTCCTCGTCGTCGCCGTCGCCGTTTGGGCGGCCTGGCTCACCGTGTCCTACATCGCCACCGAATTGAATTGGCAGGAGGTGGGCCGGGTCTTCGTTTTGACGTTCTACACGTTTCTCCGCGTCGTCCTCTTGATGCTGCTGGCCTCGCTCGTCTGGGTGCCGATCAGCGTCACGATCGGCTTGAGGCCGCGCTGGGCGGAAGCCGCTCAGCCGATCGCCCAGTTCCTGGCCGCCTTCCCGGTCAACCTCCTGTTCGGCGGCGCGGTCAGCCTGGTGCTGGCGTACAACCTCAACCCGAATATTTGGCTGAGCTTTCTCATCGTGTTCGGCACTCAATGGTACATCGTGTTCAACGTGATCGGCGGCGCGGCGGCCTTTCCCAATGACCTCAGGGAGGCGGCGGCGAATTTCCATGTCCGCGGCTGGCTCTGGTGGACGCGGATCATCCTTCCGGCGGTGGCGCCCTTCTACCTGACCGGCGCGATCACCGCCTCGGGCGGCTCGTGGAACGCCTCGATCGTCGCCGAATATGTGAGATGGAAGGACCATAGCGTGGTCGCCCAAGGCGTCGGCTCCTATATCGCCCAGGCGACCGACAAGGGCGACTTTCCGCGCATCGTGCTCGGCGTCGCGATGATGTCGCTCTTCGTCACGCTGTTCAATCAACTGTTCTGGCGCAGGCTCTATGACTATGCGGAGCGGCGCCTGCGGCTTTAGGGATTTTGTCTCTCGAGGAATTCGCCATGCTGGACCCGGCGGCGGCCACGCTTCTGACTGTCGACCATGTCACCCAGGTCTTCCAGACCGGATCGGGAGAGAGCCGCGCGCCGGTCTTGAGCGATGTCTCGCTCAGCCTCAAGACCGGCGAGATCGTCGCGCTGCTCGGCCGCTCGGGGTCAGGCAAGTCCACGCTCCTGCGCATCATCGCCGGCCTCACCCGTCCAACCGAGGGAACGGTTACGATCTCGGGCGTGCCGGTGGAGGGCCCCGCGGGCGACGTCTCCATGGTCTTCCAGAGCTTCGCCCTTTTCCCCTGGCTCGACGTGCTCGACAATGTCGAGATCGGCCCCCGCGCCAACGGGGTGCCGCTCGACGAGACCCGCAAGCGGGCGCTGAAGGCGATCGACACCATCGGCCTCGACGGCTACGAATCGGCCTTTCCCAAGGAATTGTCCGGCGGCATGCGCCAGCGCGTCGGCTTCGCGCGCGCGCTGGTCATGCAGCCGAAGATCCTGCTCATGGACGAGCCGTTCTCGGCCCTCGACGTATTGACCGCCGAGACCCTGCGCACCGACCTGATCGAGCTGTGGCAGGAGGGGCGCATTCCGATCAAGGCCATCCTTATGGTCACCCACAGCATCGAGGAAGCGGTGCTGATGGCCGACCGCGTCCTCGTGCTGGCGTCCAACCCCGGCCGCATCGCCTCCGAGATCCCGGTCGCCCTTCCGCACCCGCGCGATCGGCTGGACCCCGAGTACCAGGCGCTGGTCGAGCAAATCTACGCGCAGATGACCCAGCGCCCGGTCGCGGCGAAGCCGGCCGCGCGCGAAGCCGCGGCGGCCGCAATGGGCCTCGGCCTTGCGCTGCCGCGCGTCTCGACCAATTCGCTGGCCGGCATGCTCGAGGAGATCGCCGCGCCGCCCTATAACGGCAGGGCGGATCTGCCGCACCTTGCGGACTCTCTCCAGCTCGAGATCGACGATTTGTTTCCGCTCGGCGAGACCTTGCAACTGTTGCGTTTCGCTGAGTTCGAGGAAGGCGACCTCAAGCTGACGGCGCTCGGCCAGCGGTTCGTCGACATGGACGTCGACCAGCGCAAGAAAGTGTTCGGCGACGAGGTGCTGGCGCACATCCCTCTCGCGTCCCATATCAAGCGCGTGCTCGACGAACGCCCGAGCCATCGCGCGCCGGCCACCCGGTTCCGCGAGGAGCTCGAGGACTACATGTCCGAGGACTACGCCGAGCGAACGCTGCGCTCCATCATCAATCTGGGCCGCTACGGCGAACTGTTCGCCTATGATGATGAAAGCCAGACGTTCAGCTATGAGAATCCGCAATAGCGGCCTGAGATTCCGCTGCTCCCGTGGTTTTGACTTGCCTTGAATAATGCGGTGCAATAACCACATTGCACTGCAAGAGCGCATTATGGATCATGGGAGACGCTCGATGACGTCGTCCGCCGCCACCCGTGCCGTCAGCGACAAACCTGTCGCGTCGGCGCCGCCGGCTTCCGCCACCCTGACCGTCGGTCAGAAATCCGTCGAGCTTCCGATCCGCAAGGGGTCGGTCGGCCCGTCGGTCATCGATATCGGCAGGCTCTACGCCCAGACCGGCATGTTCACCTACGACCCGGGCTACACCTCGACCGCCAGCACGGAATCGGCGATCACCTACATCGACGGCGACGAGGGCGTGCTGCTCTACCGGGGCTATCCGATCGACGAGCTCGCCGAGCACGGCGATTTCCTCGAAACCTGCTACCTGCTTCTCTATGGGGAATTGCCGACCGCCGCGCAAAAGGCGGACTTCGACCGCCGCGTCACCCGCCACACCATGATCCACGACCAGATGAACCGCTTCTTCAACGGTTTCCGCCGCGACGCGCATCCGATGTCGGTGATGGTGGCCTGCGTGGGCGCGCTCGCCGCCTTCTACCACGACTCGACCGATATCAACGATCCCTGGCAGCGCGAGGTCGCCTCGATCCGCATGATCGCGAAAATGCCGACGCTGGCGGCGATGGCCTTCAAATATGCGATCGGCCAGCCGTTCGTCTATCCAAAGAACGATCTCGACTATTCATCGAATTTCCTGCGCATGTGCTTCTCGGTGCCGTGCGAGGACTACAAGGTCAATGCGGTTCTGGCGCGGGCGCTCGACCGCATCTTCATCCTCCACGCCGACCACGAACAGAACGCTTCGACCTCGACGGTGAGGCTCGCGGGATCCTCGGGCGCCAACCCGTTCGCCTGCATTGCCGCCGGCATCGCCTGCCTCTGGGGTCCCGCCCACGGCGGCGCCAACGAAGCAGCGCTTAAAATGCTGGGCGAGATCGGGCGGGTCGAGAACATTCCCAAATACATCGCCAAGGCGAAGGACAAGAACGACCCGTTCCGCCTGATGGGCTTCGGCCATCGCGTCTACAAGAACTACGACCCGCGCGCCAAGATCATGGAGCGGACCGCGCACGAAGTGCTCAACGAGCTCGGGGTCAAGGACGATCCCCTCCTCGATGTCGCGGCCGAACTCGAGCGCATCGCGCTGCACGACGACTATTTCATCGAGAAGAAGCTCTATCCGAACATCGACTTCTATTCCGGCATCACGCTCAAGGCGATGGGATTCCCCACCGACATGTTCACGGTCCTGTTCGCCGTCGCGCGCACCGTCGGCTGGATCGCTCAGTGGAAGGAGATGATCCAGGATCCGGAGCAGAAGATCGGCCGCCCCCGCCAGCTCTACACCGGCGAGAAGCAGCGCGCCTATAAGCCGATGAGCAAGCGCTGAGACTTCGAGACGCGGCCCCCGATCGGCGGCCCGCCAAGCCTCTCGGCGACCGAACCCTCAGGGAGA
>DATNBG010000428.1:0-2447 GCA_035572075.1 Roseiarcus sp.
GAATCGAGGATCGGCGTCTGGACGCTCACCCCCCAGGTCGGCGGGATCTGGGTGACCACCTCGGCGCCGAGGTCCTTCGCCGCCTTTTCCACGCCGAGTTGCATGACCTGGTAGAACGGATCGACGACTCCGGGCAAAAAGCCGATCTTGAGCTTCTCGGCCGCCGCCCCGTGGGCTGCGAGGGCCGCGGCGAGCCCCGCCGCCATTGCTAGACCTATACGCTTGCGCATGTCGTTCTCCTCCCTCGTGGCCGGCTTGCTGGACGCCGGCCGGCCTTGCTCTTCGAAACGCCGTTCAGCTCCTGGCTTTCTTCCCGCCTGATTTCGCCTTCGCCCGCTCGATGCCCTCAAGGGCCAGCGCGCGCGCCTCGTCCGCGTCGCCCCAGCGAACGATCCTGACCCACTTGTTGGGTTCGAGATCCTTGTAGTGGGCGAAGAAATGCTCGATCTGCTGGATCGTGATCGAGGGCAGGTCGGAATAGTTGTTCACATGCGCGTAGCGCTGGGTGAGCTTCGTCGACGGCACGGCCAGAAGCTTCTCGTCGCCCCCGTGCTCGTCCTCCATCAACAGAACGCCGACGATCCGGCAGCTCATCACCGCGCCGGGAACGATCGCGCGGGTGTTGGCGACGATCACGTCGCAGGGGTCGCCGTCGTCGGAGAGCGTATGGGGGATGAAGCCGTAATTTCCCGGATAGCGCATCGAGGTGTAGAGGAACCGGTCGACGAACAGCGCCCCGCTCTCCTTGTCCATCTCGTACTTGATCGGCTCGCCGCCGATCGGCACCTCAATCACAACGTTAACGTCATGGGGCGCGTTTTTCCCGATCGATATGGCGTTCAGGTTCACCTCGCCCCTCCCAAATCGCGTCAGACCCAAGCCGCCATCGCGAGCGGCGCCGGCTGCGCGTCAATCCGGTCCTCAGGGAGGAGCGAACATTCAGCCGAAGCCGAAAGCGATTCGATCGCGCTGCTGGCCGCCGAAGGTCTCGCGCGCGCGGCGCAGCACCCGGCCGCCGAGCCGGAGGTAGAATCCGACCGCTCGCTCGTTGTCGGCCAGCGCCCACACGACGAGGTTCGACAATCCATGGCCGGCCAGATCCTTCCGCGCCGCCTCGAACATGCGCCGTCCGAAGCCGCAGCCCTGGCACTCCGGCGCGAGGTAGAGCTCGAAGATCTCGCCGCCGTAGCCGAGGGCCGGCACGCGATTGCGCCCATAGCTGACATAGCCGACGATCGAATCGGCGAATTCGAGCACCAGGAGCGGCGTCCGCCGCGCGATGGCGAGGCGCCACCACGCCGGGCCCCTGCGCGCGATCATCCGCTCGAGCTCCCGGCCGGGGATGACGCCCCGATAGGCCTCGCGCCACGCCGCGTCGTGCACCGAGGCGATTTCGCCCTCGTCGCCGAGTCGCGCCGCGCGAATGGAGATGACCGTCTCGACCATGGAGGGGATGTTAAGTCCGCGCGCGGGCCCGCCGCAAGGTCTTGACAGAGGGCGGGAGGACTTTTTTGCTCAAGGCGGCTTGCGCCCTTGAGTCGGCGCATTGGCGCCGGAATTCTTGCGCAATTCTCCGTTCAATGCGCTGCGGACGCTGGGCTTGGAGATTTGAAACGATGGCGCCGAGATCGCCTGGAGCGCTCGACGATTCGGTCGAATCGTCGAGCGCTCCAGATTTCTTTGCCTTCGCGCGCCTTTTCGCGAGAAACCGTCTTCCACTTTTTCGTGGGCCGCGCTCTTGGCCGCGCTTGCGACTGGGCGCCGTCGCAATGACCGCGGCGCTTGCCTGGGCCGCGGGCGCCCAGGCCGACGTGCTGCACGCGAGTTACCGGGTGACGTTGATCGGCCTGCCGATCGGCGCGGTCAACCTCGACGCCGACCTCACCCCGACCAGCTACGCGATCGTGGGCAATGCGAAACTGACCGGCATCGCCAGACTCTTCACCGACGCGCACGGCGCCTCGGCGGGCACGGGCGCGATCGTGCAGGGCCATGTCTCGCCCACCACTTTCGCCACCATCGCCGCGGACTCGCACATGACGCGCACGATCCGCATGGCGCTCGCCGACAACACGGTCACCGGAATCGACATCTCACCGCGGTTCCAGGACAAGCCGGATCGGGTTCCGCTCGGCCCCGGCGACAAGCGCGGGGTTGTCGATCCGGTCGGCGCGGTCGTCATTCCGGCGCCAGCCTCGGGCCCGATCCTGTCGCCCGCCGCGTGCGACCGCACGATTCCGATCTTCGACGGCTATACGCGGTTCGACATTACGCTCTCCTATGTCGGCGAGCGCATGGTGTCGGCGAAAGGCTACAAGGGTCCGGTCGTGGTCTGCGCGGCGCGCTACGTCCCCATATCCGGCCATCAGCGCAACCGGCCAGCGACCAAATTCATGGCCGACAACAAGGACCTGGAGGTTTGGCTCGCGCCGATCGAGAGCGACCAT
>DATNBG010000429.1:0-4222 GCA_035572075.1 Roseiarcus sp.
GCGTCGCCATGCTTCTTGGGAATGATGATCTTGACAGCCGGAATCGCCGTCTCTTCCACCTGCATGACCATCCTCGTCCATCCCGGGCCTCATCCCCTTCTTGCCAGAAGCCCTTGGCCATCTCAAATCGACCCGCAGACCGGGACGCGGCGGATTCACGCAATTACAATATTATTGTGTTATAAAAGAATATCCGGCCGTCCGGCAATGAGTCGAAAATGGCGCCGCAGGCCCTTGAAAAGGCTCGAAACCGACTCGGATTTGGCGCTCGGCCTCCCCGGCCCCCGGCCGGGAGTTGGCCGAAAAGGCTCAGCCGCCGGCCCGGCTCATGAGCCGCGCCCGGGCGAGCGTCTGGAAGGCGCGGGCGCGATGGGAGAGGGCGAGCGACCCGTCGGCGGGAAGCCCATGCTTTTCCTCAGAACTCATCTCGCCGAAGGTGCGCTCATGGCCGTCGGGGCGGAAGATGGGATCGTAACCGAACCCGGCCGTTCCGCGCGGAGGAAAGACGAGGGTCCCGTCCACCCGGCCCTCGAAAGTCTCGACCGCGCCCTCGGGCCAGGCCAGCGCGAGAACGCTGACGAAAGAAGCCCGCCACGGCGGCTTCGCGGCGCGCGCCTCAAGCTCCCTTTCGACCCGGGCCATGGCCGCGCCGAAGTCCCTTGTCTCGCCCGCCCACCTCGCCGATTGAACGCCCGGCGCGCCGTCGAGCGCATCGACGCAAAGCCCGGAATCGTCGGCCAGCGCGACGAGACCGGACGCGCGCGCCGCGGCGCGAGCCTTGAGCGCGGCGTTGTCGCGGAAGGTCGCCCCTGTCTCCTCGGGCTCGGCGAGGCCGAGGGCGCCGGCGCCGACCGGCTCGACGCCGAAGGGGCTGAGCAATTCGCCGATTTCGCGCAGCTTGCCGGAATTGTGGGTGGCGGCGACGATGCGCCCCGCAAGGCGCCCATGTGGGCTCGAGGCCTCGCCGCTCAACGGACGACGATCTTGTAGCGCTGCCCGGGAACGACAGCGGCCCCGCGCTCGAGGCCGTTGAGAATCAGGAACTGATCGAGCCATTGCGGCAGGAAGCCCATCGGCGCGGCGAGCGTTTCGGCGGTGTCGCCGTTCGCAGCCTCGGCGATCTTGATCTTTTCCGGCGCGGCAAGCGCCGAATCCCGCGCGGTGATGCGACGAAACGAATCGAGCGAAGCCATGAACTGCGAATCGACGGCGGGCGAAAGATTGTGAGCGGCGTAAATGAGCCGATAAAGACGTCCGTTCAGGCGCACCGCCCCGAGGCGGAAGCTCCACTGGTCGCCCTTGGCGACCGCGGTGGCCGCCTCGAGGCCATCGATCGTTTTCGGTTCGATCGATGTCGTCTTGACGCCGTCGATCCAGTCCGAACCGATCGCGGTGACGACCGAGGTCGAATCCGGGATCGCGATGCTGTCGAGACGCAAAGCCTCGCCGCCCCCCTGGCCAACCCCGATCAGGGCGGCGGACTGGTTGTCGAGCGTGAAGCCATCGGGAGCGTCGAAGGCGAAACCGAGTTTCGGATGAATGAAGGCCTCGCCGCGCACCTCGCCCTGGGACGGGTCGTCGCCGAAGGCGAGGCCGTCGATGGCGGCGAGATAGGCGTTGCGCCCGGTTTCGCCGGTCCCCGTCGGGCCATATTGCCGCGCCGCCGCGTTCGCCTGGGCGATGCGCTCCGGCGTCGAGGGATGGGTCGCCATCATGTCGGGACGGTTGGCGGAGCCGGCGCCCGACACCTGCTCGCGAAACGCGCTCCACTCGCCGAGCGCGGTGAGGAATCGAGCCGCGGCGTAGGGGTCGTATCCGGCGCGGGCGATGGTCCTGATGCCGATCTGGTCGGCGGCGAATTCCTGCTCGCGGGAGAACCGGGCGATCGCCAGCTTCGAGCGGGCCTCGACTTCATCCTGGGCCTCGCGCTCGCCGAGCACCTGCGAATTGACGCGCGAGAAGAGCGCGGTCGTTTTTTCGAACTCGGCCCGCTGCGCCGCATGGCGCGCGGTGATATGGCCGATTTCATGAGCCATGACGGCGGCGATTTCGGCGGTGTCGTCGGCGAGCGCGAGCAGGCCGCGGGTGATGAAAATATCGCCTGAGGGCAGGGAGAAGGCGTTGACGATCGGCGAATTGAGCACGGTGAGACGGTAGGCCGGCCCGGCGGCGTTCGAGGGCGGCGCGAGTTTCGCGAGAACGCCATCGAGATAAGCCTGGGTCGCCGGCGCCGAATAGACGCCGCCGAACGCATCGATCAGCCGCTTGCGTTCCGGATTGGCCTTCTCGGCCGAGGCGGGACGCGGCGCGGGCTGCGGGGCGACGATGACCGGCCCGGGTGGCGGATCGACCGCCGCGCAACCGGCAAGGCCGAGCGCCAGCCCGGCCATCAGCAACCCGGCCATGCGCGCGATCAGAACGCGCCGCCCGCGCCAGGGCGCGGCCATGCGTCCCAGATTGTCCGGCTCGCCGGTCATGGATGCGGCTTCGCTTCTCCTGGCGCGCCGGCGGGGCGCGCGATTTCGATCATCGCCGGGTCGGAGACCTCGATTCTCGGACCGAACCGGTCATCGAGGGCGCCGCGCGCCCTGATCGTCTGTCCAACCAGCGCGCCGGCCGGCCGTCCCTCGCGCGCGAGCGCGGTCTCCAGTTTTCGCGCGACCACGATTGTCAGGCCATCGCGGGGGACAAGCTCAAGATACAGGCGCGAGCGCGCAAATCCAACCCTCCGCACCGGGCCTTCGATCACCACAAATCTGCCAGAGCGGCGGCGCAGCTCAGCCGAATTGGACGACTGGATCACGGTGAAATCGGGGTCGCGCCAAACGCCCAGTCCCGCCTGGCGTGCGCCTGCTTCGATCATCAGCCGCTCCGCGGCGCAACCGCGGGTCTCGTACTCCGGCCGGACGCGCGCATAGCCCGCCGCCAGCAGCGCCGCCGCGCTCGATTCCGGTTGCGAGCCGGGCTCGGTGAGGTCGGCGACCACCCTGCCCCAGCGATCGGTTCCACCGGCCAAAAGAATGAGGTCCGCTTCCCGGCCGAGCAGCCGTTCGCTCAGGAAATCGCGCGCGGCCTTGGCGAGTTCGGGCGCGCCGCGATCGGCGTTGGGCGTGTCCAGCCCGCCGAGCCTCACAGTCCTGCCGTCGGCAAGCTCGATGTCGAGGCGCGCGTCGACGCTGACCGCCTGAACGCGCCCGGCGGGCCGCCCGCAAGCCGCGATCGCCGGGAGCGCGAGCGCGAGGGCCGCGAGCGCCGCGCAGGCGCCAAGGAGGCCCCGGGCGCGAACAATCGGCGCGGGCGTCCGGTGCGCGAGGCGGAAAATCATGCTAAGGGCATGCCGCGCGGGGGCCGCCTTGTCCATAAGGTCTTGACGGCGGCGGCGCTGAAACGACGAGTCCCGGTAGCTCAGCTGGATAGAGCACAGGTTTCCTAAACCTGGGGTCAGAGGTTCAAGTCCTCTCCGGGACGCCAGTCAACTTCATGAAATCGTTCACCTTATGGATGTTCATTTCAAAAGCCGGAAAGGCACGGAGGGGAACGAAAAGGCATCAAAGTCCTACGAAGAGTGGCAAAAGTCCCACGGAAAGTCCCACGGGTTCATGATCGGTTCTCGATCCTCGGATTTTGTCCGGGGTCATGGAGGGTCTTCGCGCTCCTAGAGCATTCCTGTCCTCCTCCGTGAACTGGACCGCTCTAAACCGATCGCAATGTCAACGGTCCTGAAGCGAGCCCTTCGCAAAAACAACCCGCAAGGGACGTCGCACCAACGGCCGTTTTAGCCTGGCTGTGTGAATTACAAGGAAGATGCTCATGGCAAGCGCGTCGAAGGTGGTCCAGTTCTCAGACTTCCAAAAACCTCACGAATTTTCGCAGGCCTCCCAAAGCGGCGCGAAAATCACCCCCGAGAGCGACATTGCGAAAACCCCAGAAACCGCAGAAAATATGGGCATTTTCGCGGTAACCGATCCCTACCCTATGGCGGAACTCGGAGGAATGACCGGCGCGGGTAAGCCGTCGAAAGCGAAGTTGCAGAAAACGAAGTCCTTAAAAAAGAAACCCGCCAAGACACACGTGCCGGCCAAACCTCTTGCTACCGCTTCCCCAGGCCCGGAGGGCTACAAGACCGATTGTGCTACTATGACCCCAGGCCAGCTTCACGCAGCCTACCCAGGGGAATATCAGTCTTGGAAAGACAGTAAGTCCCGCTGCAAACAGAAAAAGT
>DATNBG010000430.1:0-4219 GCA_035572075.1 Roseiarcus sp.
CGGACGGGGCGGAAATGCTCGCGCTCCTCGGGCGTGAGTTCGGTGAAGCCGATCGCCTCGCGCGAATAGATCAGCGAGTGCTCGCAGACCAGATCCTCGATCTCCGCTCTTGTCTCATCGTCGAGCGCGTCGTAGGCGGCGAGCATGTCGGCGAGCTCGGTCTCGCCGCCGCGGGGAGGAATCGTCCGCCCCGAGAGCAGAGACCATTTCGCCGGGACCGGCCGGTAGGAACTGTCGGAGTGCCACAGGCGATCGGCAAGCTTGAACAGCCAGACGCGGTCCTCGGGGGCCATGATGGCGCCCTCGCGGGTGAGGTTGGAGAAATCGGCGATGCCCCGGCCGAGGCGTTCCTGCTCGCGCTTGCGGATGTGGCCGGGCGTCTCGTAGCGCTCGAGCTCGCCAAAGCTTTTGGTGAAGGCGATCTGCTGCTCGTCGGTGAGTTTCTGGTCGTGAGAGACGATGACCGCATGCCGCTCCATCGCGGCGTCGATGGCGCGGACGTCGGCTTGCGTGAGAGGCGCGGCGCAGTCGATCCCGCTGACTTCGCCCGCGAACGCGCCGGGAATTGAAGTGACGGCGACGGGCATGCGGGTCTCCGTTGACGAACCTCGCGCGCTTGAATGCGGCTCGTGGAAATTATGGCGCCGCCCAAACCGCGGCGTTAGCTTTTTTTCTGCTCTCGGCTAAGATCGGCGCTCAGGAGCCGCTCGTGTCCAACGCGGCGTCAAGAGACGCCAGGGCGCGGCCCCGGCTCAGGTACGCGCGGCTTTGCGCGACAGGAGGAAACCGATGAAAGACAGCCCGAAGCGCTCTGCGCGAATGCTCCCAAGCCGCCGAACCGTATTGGCTGGAGGCGTCGCCGCGACCGCGATCTCCGGCTTCCCCTTCGTCTCCCGCGGCTACGCGGCGCAGACCCTCAAGTTCTGGCAGTTCTATGCGCCAGGCGGCGGCGTCGCCAGCCAGGACAAGTGGTATGAAGACGTGATCAAGGCCTGGAACGACAGCCATGACGTCAAGGTCGAGCTCGTCTATGTGCCGAACAACGCCTATATGGACGGCACCAAGCTGCCGACCGCGTTCGCTTCGGGTTCAGGCCCCGACCTCTTCATCATCAGTCCGGGCGACTTCCTGCGCTACTATAACGGCGGCGTGCTGCTCGATCTGACCCCGTTCATCGAGAAATCGGCGCAGGACGATTTCTTCTCCAATGTGATCGCCAGCCGCAAGGTCAACGGGAAGATTTACGCGCTTCCCTATGAGGTCGAACCGATGGCGATGTACTACAGCGTCGACGCCTTCAACGAGGCCGGCCTCACCGACAAGGACATTCCGTCGACCTGGGAGGACCTGCTTTCGGTCGCCAAGAAGCTGACCACGCCGAAGCGCTATGGCGTTCTGTTCGAGACCAATCCGGGCTACTACCAGAATTTCACCTGGTACCCGTTCCTGTGGGAGGGCGGCGGAGATTTCCAGACCGCGGAGGGCAAGAGCGCGTTCAACTCGCCGGCGGCCGTCCAGGCGCTCAAGTTCTGGCAGGACGCGGTCAATATGGGCGTCGCGCCGCGAAAGCCGCTCGGCGGAGGCGGGTGGGACGTCGTGCCCAACCTGGCCTCGGGCTATTGCGCGATCATGAACACCGGCATCTGGGCGATCGCCAATCTCCGCGAGGGCGCGCCCAAATTCAAGTACGGCGTGTTCAAGCTTCCCACGCCTCCCGGCGGCAAGTACCTCACCATCGGCGGCGGCTGGGCGTTCGTCGCCAATGCGCGCGGCTCAAATCCAAAGGCGGCGGGCGAGTTCTGCGCCTGGGCGCTTGGATCGCCGAAGGACGGCTCGACGACCCGCATCGTCGACTGGTGCACCAAGGCCAAGAGCGACATGCCGCCGACCAAATCCGCGCTGGAAGCGGGAAAGGCGGCGTTTGAGAGCGGCTTCCTCAAGACCTTCACCGACGAAATCTATCCGGGCGCGCGGGGCGAGCCCAGGATGCCCCCGCCGGTGTACAAGGCGATATCGGACGCGATCCAGGCCTGCCAGCTGAACGGGCAGGACCCCGCTCAGGCGGCGAAGACCGCCTCCGACCAGATCGACGCCTTCCTCTCCACCTACAAGGGCGCGCCGATCCTCTGATGCAGGATCGGCTGACCGAGGCCGACGGGGGCGCCCGCGTCAGGACGCTCCGCGGCCCGCGCCTCTCCAACGACGCGCGCGAGCGCCTCGCGGGCTATCTCTTTGTCGCGCCGGACGCGATCGGCCTCCTGATCTTCGTCGGCGGGCCGATGGTTCTCTCGCTCAGCCTCGGCTTCTTCTCGGTCAGCGGGTTTGGCGAGTACGCGTTCGTCGGCCTCGACAACTATCGCAGGATGATCGCCGATCCCCTGTTCTGGCGCTCGCTGCAAGTGACCGTGCTCTATGTCGTCGCGCTCGTCCCCCTGCTCTACGTGACCGGCCTTGGACTGGCGCTCATGGTGCAGGCGAGCTCGCGCTTTAACACGGTCGCACGCAGTTTGCTGTTCATGCCGCAGACGGTGAGCCTGGTCGTCGTCGCCCTCGTGTGGCAGGTGCTGCTGGTCGACAAGATCGGCGTCTTCAACCAGATCGGCGCCGTCTTCGGCCTGGGCTCGATCTCCTGGCTCGGCGATCCGCGCTTCGCGCTCTTCACCGTTATCGTGATCAGCGTCTGGTTCCTGATGGGCTACTACATGCTGATCTTTCTCGGCGGCCTGCAGGACATTCCGGCGGAATATTACGAGGCGGCGCGAATCGACGGCGCGGGTCCGGTGCAGTCGTTTTTCGAGATCACGCTTCCCCTCTTGCAGCCGACCAGCTTCTTCGTGCTGCTCGTCTCGACTGTCACCGCCGTCTGCGGATCGCAGACCTTCGATCTCATCTACATCATGACCAAGGGCGGCCCCGCCAACTCGACCTCGCTCGCCGTCTTTTACATCTATCAGCAAGCCTTCCTGTTCAACGAGTACGGCTACTGCGCCGCGATGGCGTCGGTGCTCGTCGTCGTCCTGATGGCGATCACCGTGCTTCTGTTCATGCTGACGCGGGGCGGACGTTTCACCTATGGCTGAGACGGCGGCGGCCGCGCGGGACGTCACGGGGACAAGCGCGAGCGAGCGCGCGATGCTCAGGCCTGTGCAGCTCGCGCTCTATCTCGCCGCCTCGATCCTCTCGCTGATGACGATCGCGCCGCTCCTTTACATGCTATCGATGTCGCTGAAGGATTCGAGCGACGTGTTCGGGACGAACCTCGTCCCGGCCCATCCCACGCTCGCCAATTTCGTCTACGTCTTCACCCAGGTCGATTTTCTCCGCTATCTCTGGAACAGTTTCTTCGTTTCCGCGGTGGTCACGGTGGTCGCGCTCCTTTTCCACTCGATGGCGGGTTATGCGCTGGCGCGGCTCAGGTTTCCCGGACGGGAGGCGATCTTCCTCGCCATGTTCGCGACCTTCCTGATCTCGCAGCCGGTCATCATCGTGCCGCTCTTCATTCTCGCCCGGACGCTGCACCTCCTCGACTCCTATGCCGGACTTATCATTCCCTCGATCTTCAACGCCTTCGGCATCTTCCTTCTTCGCCAGTTCTATCTCGCCGTCCCGCGCGAGCTCGAGGAGGCGGCGCTGGTCGACGGCGCGGGTTACTTCCGCATCTGGTGGTCGATCATCGTGCCGCTGAGCCGCCCGATCTTCTCCGCCCTCGCCATCCTCTTCTTTCTCGCCAACTGGAACTCCTTCCTTTGGCCGCTGACGATCATCTCGAACCAGGACCTGTGGATGGTGCAGGTCGCGATCGCCAGTTTCCGCCAGCAGTATAACGGCTCCTGGACCTACATCATGGCCGCCTCGACCATCGTGGCGCTCCCGACCATCGTGATGTTCATCATCTTCCAGAAGCGCATAATCGAATCCATAAAGACGAGCGGCATCAAGTGACGCTTGCCCTCACCGGAATAGGGAAGAAGACTCATGGCGGAGAGATTTTCCGGGCTCGGATTGCACCTCGGCAATCTGTCGCGCCTTTCGGACGCAAGGTCCCGCTCGATCAGCCCCGAGAATCCGACCGGCGAGAAGGGCAAGGGGGGCATGGCCGAGGACGGCACGGGCGCGGTCCACGCGCGCGGGCTCGGACGCGGCTGGAAGATTTCTCCGTCCAGGCGCGTCGCGCGCGGCGAAACGCTGGTTCTCGGCGAGATCGAGGGCTCGGGCGCGA
>DATNBG010000431.1:0-10379 GCA_035572075.1 Roseiarcus sp.
CGGGCCAATCCAATGGATGCGGGGCCGGACGCCTCATCCGGCGTCCCGGGCGCGCAGGAACGCCCGCATGAGGAAATTGGCCTCATCGGGCCCGTAGGCGTGTTCTGCGCCTATCGGGCAGGCGCGGCGCGCCCGGCAGCCTAGCCCCATGCAATCCGCGCCGGCGGCGCCACTCAGATAGCCCGCGCAGGCGCCAACGTCGTAGCCGGCGTCCGAAAACGCGTCCACCGGACAGGCTTTCAGGCACCAGCGCTCTGAGCAGGAATCGCATGGGCTCGGGACCGCCGCCGGCTCTGGAATGTCCAGCGCTTCGCGGAAGCCAAGCGCGCCGCGGTAGGAGTGCCACAACCCATAACGCGGATGGATCAGAATGCCGATCGGCGACGGATGCACCGGCTCGGCGCGGCGCGCCCATTGCTGGAATGGCAGGAAAGGCGGGCCGCCGAAGGGAAACAGCGCCTTCGCGCCGAGTTCCCGCGCGAGACCCCCGATCACCCGGCGGCTGAAGCGGTCGAGGGGATGGCCGGCGCGATCGCGCGCCTCGGGCGAGGCGGCGAAGGCGCTCCAGCCCTCGCGTCCGGCCATGCCGGCGAGAACGATGGTGCGAATGCCGGCGAGCTCGCCCGTCCGCTCGCTCGCCTCGAGCCTAAGCGCGCCGCGCGGAATGAGGCCGGCCCGCTCGATCGCCGATGAGATCGCCTCGATCGTCATGGGCCGCGCCCGCCTTGCGCGGGCGCGGTCACCGGGGCACAACGCCCCGCGCCGCGCCCAGTGCGTCGGGCGCATCGAGAGGAGGAGCCCCGACGTTGGACGCGGCTTATGTCGAACTGGATTCGGGCGCCTTTCGCGCCACCCGTCTCACCGTCGGACCCTGGAATCCCGAGCACCAGCATGGCGGTCCTCCTTCGGCCCTGATAGCCCATGCGGTCGAGCGCGCCGCCGCGAGCGAGGGCCTCGCGCATCTGGCCCGGCTCACCGTCAACCTGATCCGGCCAGCGCCGATCGGCGAATGCCGCGTCGAGGTCGCGACTGACTACGCCGGCCGCAACGCCGGCCACTATTCCGGGCGGCTGACGGCGGGCGGCAAGGAATGCGCGCGCTTCACCGCGCTCATGCAGCGCGAGGACGATTTGCCAATCCCCCAAGGCGCTCCGGGCCGCCCACTGCCCAAGGCGCCGAAGCCGCCCGGCCAATGCCTGGTCGAGACGATGAATTTCCCCGACGGCCGGTTCGGCTACGCGGACCTGGTGGAGACAAGGGTCGCTAAGGGACATATGTTCAAGGGACCCTGCGCGGCGTGGTTTCGCATGAACCATCCGCTCATCAAGGGCGAGCGTCCGAGCCCCTACCAGCGGGCAGCGGTCGCGGCGGATTCGGGCAGCGGGATCGGCGCCGCACTGGACTTCGGCGAATATAGTTTCGTGAATTGCGATCTGACGATCAACCTTTTTCGCCGTCCGGAGGGAGAGTGGATTTGCCTCGATTCGCGGAGCCTCATCGGCGCCGCCGGCTGCGGAATGGCCGAGTCCGCTCTCTACGACGAACAGGGAATGATCGGGCGGGCGACGCAGAGCTTGGCGGTGCGAGCGCGCTGACGCACGGTTCCGGCGCGGCTTCACGCGGCCACGAGGCCGAGATGCTCCTCCATCGGCGCGAAATCGCGGTCGTCGTGCAGCAACGAACAGCGGCGCTCGATGCAGAACGTGCCGATGATGATGTCGGCGGTTTTACGGATCGTGATCCCCATATCTCTCAGCCGGCGATAGTTCCGGGCCGCGCGCGGAGCGAGGTCGGAGTCGAGGAGGGGCACGACATCGAAGCGGCACAAGGCGCGTTCGATGCGCGCTGCATGAAGCTCGTCCCGGGCGCCTTGAAGAACTTCGAGCAGAATGAGATCGCCGACCAGGATCGGTTCCCGGTCGGCCGCGGCTTCGAGCTTTGCCGTCGCCACGGTCCACGAGCCACGAAGGTGGGCGATCCAGACCGAGCTGTCGACCAACATCACGACGAGCGCAAAGGCCGGTCCCGACGCATCTTGTCGAGGTCGCCTTCCCAGCCCAATCCCCTGAGCGCCTTCAGCGCCTGGGCTTGCTTGCGGAGCCGGATCATCAGCTTGAGGCCCTCTTCCACCGCCGCCCGTTTGGTCGGAAGCCCGGTGAGCTTGAGGGCCTGAGCCATCAGCTTGTCGTCGATCTCGATGTTGGTGCGCATGGAGGCGGTTCGCATCTTTGTGTATAAGCCACGAATATATACACATCGGCGCATGAATGCAACGCCACGAGCGCCCGACGGACCGCTACTTCGCCCTCAGCGCCTCGATGCCCGGCAGCGCCTTGCCTTCCATCCATTCGAGGAACGCGCCGCCGGCGGTCGAGACATAGGTGAAATCGCCAGCGACCTTGGCGGCATTGAGCGCGGCGACCGTGTCGCCCCCGCCCGCGACGGAGGTCAGCTTGCGCTCCCTGGTGAGGCGCGCGGCGGTCTTGGCGACCGCCATCGTCGCCTCGTCGAAGGGCGGCGTCTCGAACGCGCCAAACGGCCCGTTCCACACCAGCGTCCTGGCGTGCGCCAGGACCTCCTCGACGCCGGCGACCGACTTCGGCCCGATGTCGAGGATCATCTCGTCATCGCCGACATGGCCGACATCGACGACATGGGCGGGCGCATTCTCCTTGAGTTCCTTGGCCACCGTTGCGTCGACCGGCAGCAGGAGGCGGCATTTGGCCTTTTCCGCCGCGGCCGCGATCGAGCGCGCGGTGTCGGCGAGATCCTTCTCGCACAGCGACTTGCCGACATTCACGCCCTCGGCGAACAGGAAAGTGTTGGCCATCCCCCCGCCGATAATGAGGACATCGACCTTGTTCACGAGATTGCCGAGGAGGTCGAGCTTGGTCGAGACCTTGGCGCCCCCGACAATCGCCGCAAGGGGCCGCGCCGGATTGCCGAGCGCGAGATTGAGCGCCTCGAGCTCTCTCTGCATCGCCCGTCCCGCATGCGCGGGCAGGCGATGGGCGAGGCCCTCGGTTGTCGCATGGGCGCGGTGGGCGGCGGAGAAGGCGTCATTGACATAGAGATCGCCCAGCTTGGCGAGCTCGGCGACATGGGCCGGATCGTTCTTCTCCTCGCCCTTGTGAAAGCGGGTGTTCTCCAGCAGCAGAACGTCGCCGTTCTTCATCCTGGCGATCGCGTCGGCGGCGGTCTTGCCGACGCTGTCGCCCGCGAAGGCGACCGGCCGCCTGATGACGTCGCTGACCGCGTCGGCAATGGGCTTGAGCGAATTGGCCTCGTCCGGCCCGCCCTTGGGCCGGCCAAAGTGCGCCAGAAGAATGACCTTGCCGCCTTTGTCGGCGATCTCCGTGATGGTCGGCGCGACCCGCTCGATACGGGTCGCGTCGGTCACCCGGCCGTTCTCGGTCGGCACGTTGAGATCGACGCGCAGGAGAACGCGCTTTCCCGCGACCTTGGCGTCGTCGAGGGTGCGGAACGGTTTGGTCATGATCCCTCCCTGCGCAACCGGACCCCGGCGGACGACGGCGCCGATCAGATCAGCTTCGCCATCGCGACCGCGGTGTCGGCCATGCGGCTGGAGAACGCCCATTCGTTGTCGTACCAGGAGAGCACGCGGACGAAAGTGCCGTCGATGACCTTGGTCTGGTCGAGATGGAAGACCGAGGAGCGGTCGTCGCCGTTGAAATCGCTCGAGACGTTTGGCTGGTCGGTATAGCCGAGGATGCCCTTGAGCGGGCCGTTGCCGTCCGCCGCCGTCTTGATCGCGGCGTTGACCTCGTCCTTGTTGGTGTTGCGCTTGGCGACAAACTTGAGGTCGACGACCGAGACATTGGGCGTGGGCACCCGGATCGCCGAGCCGTCCAGCTTACCCTTGAGCTCCGGCAACACGAGGCCGACCGCTTTCGCCGCCCCGGTGGTGGTCGGGATCATCGACAGCGCCGCGGCGCGGGCGCGGTAGAGGTCCTTGTGGAGCGTGTCGAGGGTGGGCTGATCGCCGGTGTAGGAATGGATGGTGGTCATGAACCCGTGCTCAATGCCGATGGCGTCATTGAGCACTTTCGCGACCGGCGCGAGGCAGTTCGTCGTACATGAGGCGTTGGAGACGACGAGATGATCCTTGGTCAGCTTGTCGTTGTTGACGCCATAGACGACGGTCAGATCCGCGCTCTCCGCCGGCGCCGAAATGAGAACGCGCTTCGCGCCCGCCTTGAGGTGGGCCGCCGCTTTTTCCCGCGCGGTGAAGATCCCCGTGCATTCGAGCGCGACATCCACGCCGAGCGCCTTGTGCGGCAGCTCGGCCGGATCCTTGATCGCGGTGACTTTGATCTTGTGGCCGTCGACGACGATCATATCGCCCTCGACCTTGACCTCGTGCGGAAAGCGCCCGTGCACGCTGTCGAAACGCAAGAGATGCGCGTTGGTCTCCACAGGACCCAGATCGTTGATCGCGACGACCTCGATGTCCTTGCGGCCCGACTCCAGAATTGCGCGTAAGACGAGCCGTCCGATCCGGCCGAAGCCATTGATCGCTACCTTGGCAACCATTGCCAGTCCTCCATATGCGCCAGCCGGCGATGGGCGGGCGCAGGCAGGGCCCGTCCCTTAGGCGGCTTAAGCCTGCGTGATGAGAGCGGCTGCTTAATGTCCGATCGGGGGATGAAAGTCCACTGACTTTTCGGCGCGGGCCGCGGGAAGCCGCAGGCGGGCCGAGGCCCGCTCAACTCCTGAAAGCAACCTCCGCTCCGCCCAGTCCCGCGAAGCGGGCCGAACAGCGATCGCCGGGCTTCAGGAACATGAGCCCGGTCCAGGTTCCCGTCGTCACGATCTGACCCGCTTTCACCCCGCCCGCGTCGCGCATCGCGTTGACAAGCGCGACGGCGAAGCCTGCCGGATCGCCGGCGGCATGTCCGCCCCGCCGCCTGATCACGGTTTCTCCATTGATCTCGAGCGTCACTTCAAGGCGTGCCAGATCGAGGCCGGACCATTCTCGCCTCTCCTTTCCGGGCACAAGCGCGCCGTTGATTAGATTGTCGGCCAGCTGTCCCAGCGGCGGCCGCGCGCGTGGGTCGCGGAAACGGCTGGATACGACCTCGATCGCCGGCGCCGCCGCCATGGCCTCGACCACCTCACCGCGCCCGTAGGGCTTCTCCCTCGCCGGCAGATCGCGGAGGAACCTGAAGGCGATTTCGGCTTCCACACCGAGATGCGGAACTTCGGCTGGTGCGATTCGAGCCGGACTCGGACGAATCATTCGGGCGTAGATCAATCCGCGGGTCGGCTCCTTTCCGGCCGGCGCATTGATCTTGAAGGCCCCCACGGCCTCGCCGAGCGCTTCCGCGACACGATCCTGGATCATGTGCGCTTCCGCCACCGATGAAGGCGCCGCCGGCAGCGCCTCGATCCATTGTCCGTTCCGGCGAGCCCGGACGAGGGCCTCGACGCAAGCGGCGATGTCTTGATTGGTCATGGGCCCCATTTGCCGTTGGCCGAGGACGGCGCGCTATTCAGGCTTTGAGTCGAGCGAGCGCCGCCTCGACCACCGCGTCGGGCGTGATCCCGAAATGCTGGAAGACGGCTTTGTAAGGCCCGCTTTCGCCGAAGGTCTTCATGCCGATGAAAGGTCCGTCGCCAATGATCGCGTCCCATCCGAAGCGCACCGCCGCCTCGACCCCGACCCTGACCTTGGCCGCGCCGATCACCGAGCGGCGGTAATCGTCCGGCTGCTCGAAGAACGCCTTGAAACAGGGCATCGACACGACCCGGGCGGCGACTCCCTTGTCCTTCAATTGCGTTTGCGCGGCGATGGCGAGCGAAACTTCGGAGCCCGAGGCGAAGATCGACACCTGGGCTTCGCTGGGCGCCGGAGAAATCTCATAGCCGCCGCGCGCGCACAAGTTTTCCGCCACATGCGTCGTGCGCAAGGCCGGCAGGCCCTGGCGCGTCAGCGCCAGGATCGAGGGCGAATGCTCATGTTCGAGCGCGGCCTGCCAACATTCGAAGGTCTCGACGCTGTCGGCCGGGCGCCAGACATAGAAGTTGGGCATCGCCCGCATCGCCGCCAGATGCTCGACCGGCTGATGGGTCGGGCCATCCTCGCCAAGGCCGATCGAATCGTGGGTGAACACATGCACGACCCTGATTTTCATCAGCGCCGCGATCCTGAGCGCAGGGCGGCAATAGTCGGTGAAGCAGAAGAACGACGCACCTGATGGGATGAAACCGCCATGCAAGGCGATGCCGCTGCACGCCGCGATCATTCCGTGCTCGCGGATGCCCCAGTGGATATAGCGGCCGGAGAAGTCGCCGGGCGCGATCTCCTTCTCATTTGAGAATTTGGTGTTGTTGGATGGGGTCAAGTCGGCCGAACTGGTGATAAGCTCGGGCAAGGCGGCCCCGATGACGTTGAGCGCCGCTTCGCCCGCCTTGCGGGTCGCGACTTCCGGCTTTTCCTGGGCGAGCTTCTGCTTGTAGGCGTCAATGACCTGATCGAGGTCGTGCGGCAGGTCGCCGCGCACTCGCCGTTCGAACTCGGCGCGCTCCTTTGCGTCGAGCGCTTCAAGCGCGCGATTCCACGCCTCCCGCTGCGCCGAGGCGCGAGAGCCAGCCTTGCGCCAGACGGCGAGAATGTCGTCGGGGATGACGAACGGCGGGTAAGGCCAGTTCAGGTTCTTGCGTGTTCCGGCGACCTCCGCTTCTCCCAGCGCGTCGCTATGGGCTTTGTTGGTTCCCGCCTTGGTCGGCGCGCCAAAGCCGATCGTCGTCTTGCAAGCGATCATCGCCGGCTTATCGGAGTTTTGCGCCGCGTGGATGGCGTCGAGGATCGCCTTGGGATCGTGCCCATCGATGTGGGTCGCGTTCCATCCCGCCGACTGGAAACGGGCGACCTGATCGATGTTGTCGGCGAGCGTGCGCTTGCCGTCGATCGTGATGTCGTTGTTGTCCCAGAACACGATCAATTTCGACAGCTTGAGATGGCCGGCAATGCCGATCGCCTCCTGGCTCACGCCCTCCATGAGATCGCCGTCGGAGGCGAGGACATAGGTGCGGTGGTCGACAATGCCCGGAAAGCGCGCGGCCATCATGCGTTCGGCGATCGCCATGCCCACCGCGGTCGCAATCCCCTGGCCGAGCGGGCCGGTCGTCGTCTCGACGCCCGGCGCGCACCAATATTCGGGGTGTCCGGGGGTCCTCGAGCCCACCTGCCGGAACTGCTTCAGGTCGTCGATCTTGAGGCCCTTCTCGCCGCCGACGCCGGTGAGATAGAGGAGCCCATAGAGCAGCATGCAGCCGTGGCCGGCGGAGAGTACGAACCGGTCGCGGTCCGGCCAATGCGGGTCCGCCGCGTCAAACTTCAGGACATCGCGCCACAGAACCGTCGCGACGTCGGCGGCCCCCATCGGCAAGCCGGCATGACCGCTTTTGGCCTTCTCGACCGCGTCGACCGCAAGAAAGCGGATCGCATTGGCCATCGCGTCATGGGACACGCTCGTCGCCATCGGGAGTCTCCTCAAGAATTGGGGCGCGGCCCATCTCCCAGCGCCGAGGGTCCGGCCGCGGTTCGGCCCGAACGGAACGGGCGGTTCGGCGCCAGTTAGGGGCCAGCGCACGAACCTGTCAATTGCGCTCTCGCGCGCGTTGACGCGCCGTTCAAGCGTCGCGTAAACAAAGCGTGGCAATGGACGGAATCAAAACCTCCTTGGAATCTCTGGAAATGGCGATCAAGCGGGTCGCCTCCGCGGTCGAGAGGCTCGAGTGGGCGGCGGACGCGCGCGCGCGCCAGGACGAAGCGCGCGCAACCAGGCAGGAGGAATTCGCCCTGATGCAGGACGACCGCTCGCGCCTTGCGGTCGAACTCGACGCCGCCGTCGACCGGTCGCGGGCGCTCGAATCCGCAAACGGCGAAGCGGCCAAGCGGCTCGCTGACGCCGCCCAGGCGATCGGACGGGTCCTCGGCCGGCTCGCGCCGGAGGCGGACCCTTAAGGCCGGTACGCCCAAGGAAAAGGCGCGCGCCATGTCACAGGTTTCAGTCACCATCGACGGCCGCAAGTATCGCCTGGCCTGCAACGAAGGCGAGGAAGCGCGGCTCGAATCGCTCGCCGGCCTGATCGACGACAAGATCGGCGAAATGCGCGCATCGTTCGGCGAGATCGGCGACCAGCGCCTCGTCATCATGGCCGCGCTGACCATCGCCGACAGCCTCGCCGAAGCGCGCGACGCGGCGGCGGCGGAACACAAGCGCTCGGAGGCCGCCGACGAGCGCGCCCGCGCGCTGGCCTCGAGCCTCGACGAACTCGGTTCGAGGATCGAGCAGGTCGCCGCGCGCCTTTC
Source organism: Roseiarcus sp. (assembly GCA_035572075.1). Taxonomy (GTDB): domain Bacteria; phylum Pseudomonadota; class Alphaproteobacteria; order Rhizobiales; family Beijerinckiaceae; genus Roseiarcus. Next base: position 8,339 of record DATNBG010000431.1, read on the forward strand.
GGGCGGCGCGGAAGGCTGACCCGCTCCCCTCATGCAAGAGGGACCATGCGCGGCGAGGTGCAGCGGCAGCCTCGGATTCAACCCACGGCTTGAGCCATGCGGAGGGCGCGGTTCGCCGGGTTTCAGAATGACCCGGCCGCGCTCCCCAGGACGATCACCACCGCGAGCGCCAAGAGGCCGCCGACGATCGACACCATCACGATGTCGAGATAGCTCTCGCGATGATTCGAGTTGCAGACGGCGAGAAGCGTGACCACCGCGCCGTTGTGCGGCAGGCTGTCGAGCGTTCCCGCGCCGATCACCGCGACGCGATGGAGGAGCCCAGGGTCGATGCCATGCTCGTGGGCGATCTTGAGATAGGTCGCGCCCAGGGCGTCGAGCGCGATCGTGAGCCCGCCCGACGCCGATCCGGTCAACGCGGCCAGCACGTTGGTGGCGACCGCCATCGACACCAGCGGCCCGCCCTCGATTCCAAGCACCCAGTCGCGCACCGCCTCGAACGCCGGAAGCGCCGCGACCACCGAGCCGAATCCGACCAGGCTGGCGACGCTCAGGACCGGCAAGACCGACGCATTGGCGCCCGCGTCCATGCTGTCGCGCAAAGCCGGCAGGCGTGAAAAGTTGATCGCGATCAGCACGACGATGGCGGCGAACAGCGCGGTCGCCACCGCCCACACGCCGCCGACCGCGGCGAGCGAGGTCGAGCCCCATTCCGCCTTCGCGAGAAAGTCCGCGTCCAAGCGCGGCAGGACGATGAGCGACATCACGAGATTGACCGCGACCACCACGACGAGCGGCAGGGCGGCGAGAGCGATCGGCGGGCCTGCCTCGCCCGGCCGTCCATGGACCGCCTCCGGGGGATCGAACGTGCTGGCCGTGGTGGCGCGCTCGCGCACCACGAGGTCCTCGGTCGGGCTCTCGTAAGGGACGGCGCCCCCATAGCCCTCGCCCTTGGCTCTCGCGCGCGCTTCAGCTCGGGAGAGCCACCACATGCCGAAGCCGAACATCACGAGCGCGGCGATGATCCCGAGCCCCGGCGCGGCGAAGGGCGTGGTGCCGAAGAACGGCATGGGAATCGCGTTCTGGATCGCCGGCGTGCCGGGGAGCGCCGACATGGTGAAGGTGGTCGTGCCAAGCGCGATCGCCGCCGGCATGAGGCGCCGCGGTATCCGGGCCGAACGAAAGAGCTCGTGCGCCATCGGCGCGAGCACGAAGAAGGCGACAAACAGGCTGACCCCGCCGTAGGTGACGATCGCGCCTGCGAGCACGACCGCGAGCACCGCGCGTTGAGGCCCCAGACGCTCGGTCATGTATTTGGCGATCGAGGTCACCGAGCCCGAGTCCTCCATGAGCTTCCCGAACAGGGCGCCGAGGAGAAAGATCGGGAAGAACTGCGCGATGAACCGGGCGGCGCTCTCCATGAAGGTCTGCGTCCAGCGCGCGAGCAGCGGTTCGCCCGCCAATCCGGCCGCGAGCACGGCGGCGGCGGGCGCGAGCAGAAGCACGCTCCAGCCGCGGTAGGCGAGCCAGATCAAAAGCCCGAGCGCAATGAGAATGCCGACGAGCCCCACCGTCAGACCCGCTCGAGCGGAACGTCGACGTCGAGCGTCGAGCGCCCGCCGGGATCCGTCGCATGCGCATCGGGAAACGCCCGAGCTGCTTGCGGACGGTGGTCAATCGGCCTGGTGGCTTCGATGCGCATCTCTTGAACCTTGAACGACTCATCGAGCGGCAAGCGCCCTCTTGCGACTCCCTGCTCAACGAAGCTGAACCCGCCGCGCGCGGGCACAAACGCGCGCGCCAGAATCAGGACACCGGATTTGTTATTGTGTCCGCGCCAGACTTTCGAGCCGCCAAGGCAAGACGCGATCGAGATTTTGATGATAGACTTGACGCCGCGGAAACGTAAAGAGTTTTGAGCTCCATCGCAAATTGGATTGACGATGACCGAATCGCTAGAGTTCCCGGAACCGGAAGCTGAACCGGCTCCGGAAGCTGAACCGGCTCCTGAGCATCCCTTTTCGATGAGAACTCTGCTGCG
>DATNBG010000432.1:0-5634 GCA_035572075.1 Roseiarcus sp.
GCCGAAGAGGTTCGCCGCTATCTCGCGGGCGAAGGCCCCCTCAATCCCTGTTGAGGCGCGCCGGACGGGATGGCGAACGACGAATGATACGGGACCTCGGCCAGTTCGACATGATTGTCGTCGGCGGCGGCGTCAATGGCGCGGGGATCGCGCGCGACGCCGCGGGCCGCGGCCTCAAGGTCATGCTGTGCGAGAAGGACGATCTCGCTCAGGGCACGTCGTCCCGCTCCGGCAAGCTCGTCCATGGCGGCCTGCGCTACCTCGAATATTACGAGTTTCGCCTGGTTCGCGAGGCGCTGGTCGAGCGCGAGGTCCTGCTCCGCGCCGCCCCGCACATCATCTGGCCGATGCGCTTCGTCCTGCCTCACTCTCCGGAGCAGCGTCCCGCCTGGATGCTGAGGGCCGGACTGTTTCTCTACGATCATCTGGGAGGCCGCCACATCCTGCCGCCGGCGCGAAAGCTCGACCTTGCGAGCGCGCCCGAGGGAGAGCCGCTCCGCAAGACCTTCAGCCGCGCCTTTGAATATTCGGACTGCTGGGTCGACGATGCGCGCCTCGTTGTCCTGAACGCGCTCGACGTGCGCGAGCGCAACGGGCTCGTGCTGACCAGAACCGCGCTCGTGAGCGCGCGCCGCGAGGGCGCCGAGTGGCGCGCCGAATTCAAGGACGCGCGCGACGGGCGGCGTCTCGAGGCGGCCGCAAAGGTCCTCGTCAACGCGGCCGGCCCGTGGGTCGACGATGTTCTCAGCCGGACCGGCGCCAACGCCGAAAGCCGGGTCCGGCTGGTCAAGGGCAGCCATATCGTCACCCGCAAATTCTGGCGCGGCGAGCAGGCCTACCTGCTCCAGAACAGCGACAAGCGGGTGATCTTCGTCAACCCCTACGAGGGCGATTTCGCCCTCATCGGCACGACCGACCGCCCGTTCGACGGCCGGGCGGAGGATGTCGCGATCGACCGCGCCGAGATCGACTACCTTCTCGCCGTGGTCGACAGATATTTCGCCGCGGCCCCGAAGCCCGGCGACATCGTCCATTCCTTTTCCGGCGTCCGCCCGCTCTACGACGACAGGGCGGCGAACCCGAGCGCGGTGACGCGAGACTATGTCTTCGATGTTGAGGCGCCGGGCGATCAGGCCCCGATGCTCTCCGTCTTCGGCGGCAAGATCACCACCTACCGCAAGCTCGCCGAGCATGCGCTCGAGAAGCTCGCTCCTTACCTTCCGAAGATGACGCGCCCCTGGACCGAGGCCGCGCATTTGCCGGGCGGGAACATCGCGGGCGGCGATTTCTCGCGCTTTCAGTCCGAATTGCTGAAGCGCCGCCCCTGGCTGCCCCCGGAGGTCGCGCTGGGCTATGCGCGCCGGTACGGGACGCGAGTCGAAGACCTCCTGGACGGCGCGAAGTCGGTCGGCGACCTCGGCCGCTTCTTCGGCGGAACGCTCTACGAGCGCGAAGCCCGCTTCCTCGCGAGCGAGGAATGGGCGTTCCGCGCCGAAGACGTTCTCGAGCGGCGGACGAAACACGCATTGCACCTGACGAAGCAGCAGCGTGACGAATTCGCCGAATGGTTTGCGGCCCTTGCGCCGGCGGCCGCCCCATGACCGCGAAGCCCGCGGAACACGACGAACTTCAGGCCTTGCGCGAATTGTCCGCCGCGCTCGGCGCCGACCGGTTGCGGACGCAGGGCGCGGGCGGCAACACCTCGATCAAGCACGACGGAATTTTGTGGATCAAGGCGTCGGGAACCTGGCTTTCCGACGCGCTCGCGCGGGACATCATGACGCCGGTTCGCCTGGAGCCTTTGCTTGAGGCGATCGCCGGCGGCGATCCCCGCGCCGCGACCGCGGTCGATTTCGTCGATTCCGCCTTGAATCCGGGAGGCTTGCGGCCTTCGATCGAGACCAGCTTTCACGCGATCATCCCCGCGCCGATCGTCGTTCATATCCATTGCGTGCACACGATCGCGCTTGCCGTCCGGCGGGACGGCGAGGCAATCGCGCGCGAGCGCATCCGAGGCCTGAGCGATGTCGTGGCCGTGTTCGCGCCCTACCGCAAGCCGGGCCTGCCGCTCGCCCAGGCGATCCAAGAGCGGCTGACCAAGGACGCGAACGTGTTCGTCCTCGCCAATCACGGCCTCATCGTCGCGGGCGAAACGGTTGAGGAAACAGCCGCCCGCGTCGCGCGCGTATGCGGCGCGTTCGCCGCGCCCGCCCGCATGGGCCCGCGGGCCGACCTCGAGACGCTGGCTTCGCTCGTCGAGGGGACCGGCTACCGGCTGCCCCATGACCCCGCCGCGCATGGCCTCGCGCTCGATCCGAAAAGTCTCATGATCGCAAGCCGCGGGTCGCTCTATCCCGACCATGTCGTTTTTCTCGGCCCGGGCCTCGCGAGGGGAACGATTGTCCGCGGCCGTCTCGAAGCGCCGCGCTTCGATCCGCCGCCGCCGATGCTGGCGCTGCCGGGCATGGGGGTCGCGATCCATCGTTCGGCGTCGAGGAACGCGGAGGCGATGGCTTTGTGCCTCGCCGATGTCGCCGCGCGCATTCCCGAAGAGGCGGAAGTCCGCCCGCTGACGGCGGCGGAGGAGGGCGAACTGATGAACTGGGAAGCCGAGACCTACCGGCAGTCTCTGGCCGGGGACCGGGGCGCGAAGCCGGATTATCCGTGAAAGCAGAAAAATGACAAATAGATTGACTTTTACAGAAATAAGGCTACGATGATTGCGTTGCCCGAGTTCGGGTCCCCGCCTTCTTCCTGCGCGCAGGAAGGAGGAAGGGGATCGGCGAAACGAAAAGAGCAGCCAAGTCATTGAAAACAAACAACCCGTGAATCCGGCGAAACGAAAACGGAGCTAAGCCTTTGAAAACAAACAGCCCCGCGAAATGCCTGATTCGGCGCTCATAATGATTTCAATGACTTACACGGGCCCGGCGAAACGTCCCGTTTCGCTCGGCGAAATGAGGGTTTCGTTTTGCTCGTTTTTCAGCCTCGTCGAGGCGTGTCGCCGTCCTGGCTTGGCAGTGCCAGACGATCCTAAATGGCGCCGCAACCCGTTGAAATCGCTCAAAACGGACTCGCAAATAGCGCCCCCGCGGCCCGCGGCTCCGAGCGCCGCCCGAAGGCGCGCGAGGGTGAGCGTTCGATGAGCGCGTGCGTCATCGGAATCGACGTTGGAACGTCCGGCGTCCGCGCGGCCGCGCTGGACGAACTCGGCGCGCCCGTGAGTTCGGCTGCGGTCGCCATGACAGATTTCGGCGATCCGGCGGCTCCCCATACGTGGTGGCGCTGCGTGCGCGCCGCGCTGACCGATCTCGGCGCCGCCTGCGATTTGAGCCAGGTGCGGGGCCTTGCGGTCGATGGAACGTCCGGCACCATGCTCGCGGTCGATCGCCTCGGCGAGCCGGTCGGCTCGCCACGCATGTATGACGAGCCGTGCGGCGACGAGGCCGCGATGCGCGCGATCGCCGGTCACGCGCCAGCTGACAGCGCCGCCCGCGGCGCGACCTCTGGCCTGGCGCGGGTTCTTTTGATGCAGGACCGGCCGGGCGCGCTGAGGCTCCTGCATCAGGCGGACTGGATCGCGGGCAGGCTCAGCGGAAGGTTCGGTTACAGCGACTGGAACAACGCGCTGAAGACCGGCTACGACCCCGTCGCGACCCGATGGCCCGCGTGGATTAAGCGCGCCGGCGCGGATGTCGCCAAACTGCCCCTCGTGCTCGAGCCCGGCGCGCCCATCGCGCGAGTGAGCCCCGAGGCCGTCGGCCTCGGCCTGCCGGCATCGGCAATCGTGCATGCCGGAACCACGGACGGGTGCGCCTCGTTCCTGGCGACCGGGGCCGCTGAGGCCGGCGAGGGCGTGACCGCGCTCGGATCGACGCTGGTGGTCAAGCTCCTGAGCGACCGGCCTCTGTTCGCGCCTAAGTTCGGCGTCTACAGCCACCGGATCGGCTCGGCCTGGCTGGCCGGCGGCGCCTCGAACACCGGCGGCAAGGTGATCGAACATTTCTTCGCCCGCCAGCGCCTCGCGGCGCTCTCCGCGGGCCTCAGACCGGAGGTCCCGACGGGATTGAACTACTACCCGCTGCTGAGACCCGGCGAACGCTTTCCTGTCGACGACCCCGCGCTTGCCCCCCGGCTCGAACCGAGACCCGAGGACGACACAATGTTCTTCCAGGCGATCCTGGAGGGAATCGCGGCCATCGAGGCGCTCGCCTACGGCAAGCTCGCGGAACTCGGAGCGCCCGCGCCGCGCTCCATCCGGACGGTCGGCGGCGGCGCGGGGAACGCAGCGTGGACGAAGATCCGGAAGGGCAAGCTCGGAGTTCCGTTCGAACAGGCGGAGTCCCAGCACGCCTGCGTCGGCGTCGCGCGCCTCGTGCTGCGGCGCCTCAAGGACCGGAGCTGAGCGCCTTGTCCCGTTTCGTCAGGATCGCCTCCGGTTTCAGGGCGGTTTTCTTCGATCAATATGGCGTGCTGCACGACGGGCGGCGCCCCTATCCGGGGGCGCGGGAGGCGCTCGCCGCGCTGAAAGCGCGGGGGGTGAAGATCGTCGTCCTGTCCAACTCCGGCCGCGCCGGCAAGGCCAATCAGCGGCGGATGGCGGCGCTGGGCCTTGGTCCGGAGCTCTACGATTTTCTGCTCACCTCGGGCGACGTGGCGAGACGCCTCATGAAGAGCGCGCCGATGGCCGCGCGCCTCGGTCTGGAAGCCCGCGCTTTCGTCGTCTCGAGCGACGGGCGCGACGAATTGAGCGCCGAGCTTGGCCTCTTGCCGGCGTCGAACAGCAGCGAGGCCGATCTGGTGATCATCGCTGGCAGCCAGGCCGACCGGATTTCGCTCGACGGCTACCGCAAACTGCTCGCGCCGGCCGCGGAGCGCGGCGCGCCATGCGTGTGCTTCAACCCCGACAGGCTGATGCTGACGGCGGCGGGCGCCGCTCCCGGGGCCGGGCGCATCGCCGAACTCTATCAGGAGTTGGGCGGCGAGGTGACGTGGATCGGCAAGCCCTTCCCCGAAATCTATCGGGCGGCGGCCGAATTGGCGGGCGTCGAGGACCCGCGCGACATCCTCTGCGTGGGCGACAGCGTCGAGCACGACATCGCGGGCGCCAACGGGTTCGGCGCCTTTGCCGCGCTAGTCAGGACCGGAATTCTCGCCGGGTTTTCCCGCGAGGAGCTTGCCGGCGAGATCGGCCGGCGCCGCGCGGTTCCGGATTACGTGGTTGAAAGTCTGGCGTCGTAGAGCGCGTCGGCGCGCCGATTGCCGCGTCTTTGATGCCAAACGCCACCTTTTGGGGCCAGCCGCCAGTCCGACCGCAGGCCGCGCAAACAGCGCGCTCGTTGGTGAGCGAAACTGGGTTGGACACACAAAAACAGACATGTAAATCGCGCCTCGCGGGCGGGCGCCGGGAGATCGGAGATGCAGGCGGGGATTGGCCAATCGCCGCAAGGCGTGAGCAAATTCCGTTTTCTTTTGCGATGTCGCTACTCGGACACACGCCCCTCCTCGACGATCATCGCGGCCAGCATCCCGGCCCAGTTGCGATCGTAACCGAGCTCCGCAAGAAACTTCGCGTAGCCCTTGCCCTTCGGGTGTTTGAGGCCACGACCGATCCTGATCTCGGCGTCATCGTAC
>DATNBG010000433.1:0-2126 GCA_035572075.1 Roseiarcus sp.
TTCTCCAAGCTCGCCCGCGAAATCACCGTCGCGGCCAAGCTCGGCCTGCCCGATCCGGGCATGAACGCTCGCCTGCGCGCCGCGGTGCTGGCCGCGAGAGCCGAGAACATGCCCAAGGACAATATCGAGCGGGCGATCAAGAAGGCGGCGTCCGCGGACACCGAGAATTATGACGAGGTGCGCTACGAGGGCTACGGGCCGGGCGGGGTGGCGGTGATCGTCGAAGCGCTGACCGACAATCGCAACCGAACCGCAGGCGAAGTGCGCTCCCTGTTCGCCAAGGCGGGCGGCGCACTGGCCGAGACGGGGGCCGTCTCATTCATGTTCGACCGGGTCGGCCTGATTGTCTTCGACCGCAAGGCGGCCAGCGACGAAGCGATGCTGGAAGCGGCGATCGAGGCCGGCGCGGACGACGTCGTCTCGGGCGAGGACGAGCACGAGGTGATCACCTCGGTCGAGGCTTTGCGCGACGCGCAGAAGGCGCTCGAGGCAAAATTCGGCGAGCCCGAGAAGGCGGCGATCGTCTGGCGGCCGCAGACGACGATCGCCGTCGACGACGAAGCCGGCGAAAAGGCGCTGCGTCTCATCGGCGGGCTCGAGGACAACGACGACGTCCAGACCGTCACCGCCAATCTCGAAGTCTCCGAGGCGCTGATCGCTAAGATGGAGGCGTAGGCCCCGCTCCGGCGCCGCCGTGGGGGCGCCTGAAGAACGCCCCCGTTTAGAACGGGCTATGCGCGCGGCTCGCGCGCCTCAGACCCATCCGCAGCGGCGGAACCCCCAGGGCGTCCACCAGCAGCGCCAGCCGGGAGCGAAGCCGTAATACCGGTGGCGCCATCGCCATCCATAGCGCGGACCCCAGCCCCAGTGGTGCCAGCCGCGATGCCAGCCCCAGTGATGCCAGCCGTGGCGCCCGCCCCAGCCGTGATGCCAGCGGCCGTGCCACTGGACGGGCTCGACGCCCGCGGCGGCGGCCGGCTGCTCGAGCGAGGGCGCGGAGAGGGTGAAGGCGGACGAGGGCGCGCTTGAGACGGCCAGCATCGCGGCGCCGCCGATGGCGGCGATCGCACCGCCGGACAGAATGCGCAAGTCCATGGTGTCCTCCAGGTTCCGAATCCGAAGCCGCAATCATCCTCTTGCCGCTTGAATTTGGCGTGGACAGATCGCGGCGCTTTCGACAAACGCCGTAGGCTTGGTCAGGGTTCCCCCCGGGGCGCGGATGGGCTCAACGCAGCGGCTGCCGCTCGAAGGCCGGCAGGCCCTCCGGGATCAGGTGGAAGGGCTGCTTGTCGATCGTATAGATCGCCATCCGAGGCGCGCCATAGAGGCCCGGGTCGTCGAGCGTTCCGACTTTCAGGATCACGAACGGCATGTCTCGCCGGCGCGTGGCGAGGTGGGTCCCGCAATTCGCACAGAATTCGCGGGTCACCGGCTCATCGAGATCGCCGCGGGTGAACGTCTTGGGCGCGCCGCTCACATAGCGGAAACCTTCCGGCGGCATCACCATGAACATATTCGGCGCGCCGCCGCTGATGTACTGGCATTCGCGGCAATGGCATTGCGCCTTGAGCCGCGGCTCGCCCTCGGCGACGTAACGCACTTGTCGGCAATAGCACCCGCCCTCGAACCTCATCCCTCGTCCTCCTGAAGACCGCCATCCTAGCCGCGGCGCAGCCCGGCCGGAAGCGGAACGCTTCCCCCGTTAACCCGCCAATGCGATAAGGTTGGACGAGGCCAAGCCGACATGCCGATTCGCCGTCTCGATTCGCTCACCATCGACCGCATCGCCGCGGGCGAGGTGATCGAGCGCCCGGCCGCGGCGATCAAGGAACTGGTCGAGAACGCGCTCGACGCGGGAGCGAAATCGATCGAGGTTGCGATCGAAGCGGGCGGAAAAAGGCTGATCCGCGTCGTCGACGACGGACGGGGGATGGACGAAGCCGATCTCGCCCTCTCGGTCGAACGTCACGCGACGTCGAAGCTCGACGGAGGCGATCTTGAGCGAATCGCGAGCTTCGGCTTCCGCGGCGAGGCTCTGCCCTCGATCGCCTCGGTCGCGCGGCTCGAAATCCGCGCCCGTGAGCGCGGCGCGCCGAATGGGCTCAAGCTCGTGGTCGAGGACGGGG
>DATNBG010000434.1:0-2546 GCA_035572075.1 Roseiarcus sp.
ATGACCACGCCTTCGGCCGCAAGCATCAGGTCGCGGAATTCCGATTCGACGGGACCGAGGGCGCGGCGCACGCCAAGCTCGGCCTTCTCCTCGACTATCCGCGCGGCGAGCCGGACGAATTGTGGATTCGCCCGAAGGGCGAGGCGGAATGGATAGAGGTTCCGTTGCGCGGCTCATGGTTCCCCGACGCCTTCATCGGGCGAATGGCGAACCTGCAACGGTTCTGCGCCGGCGAGGACCCCAGCCTCATCGCATCGGTCGAGGACGCCTGGACGACGATGGCGCTGGTCGAGGCGGCCTTCGAATCGAGCGCCAGGCCCGCGACGCCACTCAGGGAGCGCCCCTGATGGAGATCAAGGAACGCTATTTCGAGGATTTCGCGATCGGCGAGATCCGCCGGACCCTCGGCCGCACGATCACCGAAGCCGACATCGTCGCTCACGCCGGCCAGACCGGCGACTTTTTCCCTCACCATCTGGACGCGGTCTGGTGCGCGACCCAGGACTTCAAGCGCCGCATGGCGCACGGCACGCTCGTCTTCAGCGTCGGAGTGGGCATGACTGCGAGCACGATCAATCCGCGCGCGATGTCCTACGGCTACGACCGCTTGCGATTCATCAAGCCGGTGTTCATCGGCGACACGATCCGCGCCTCGGCCACGATCAAGGAGAAGCGGGACCATCCGCGCCGGGCGAGCCACGGCATCGTCGTTGAGCTGCTCGAGGTCTCAAACCAGGACAGCGAGAACGTGCTCGTCTGCGAGCACCTGTACCTGGTCGAGCGGCGGGAGGGTCGACCACGGCTCTGAGCTTGCGGCGCGCGAAACCCGGCGCAACCGGTCGCCATCGGCCTTTTTTGTTCAGCGCAGGGATGTGTCGAAGCGAATAGCTGTTGCCAAATTCGAAAATCACAAGTTTACTCAGGCCCGGATCAGTCAAAATCGATCCGTAGGGCGGAAATCAAGGTTCTAACAATGAAGGCGGGCGGCGCTCTTTCCCTGAGCTCCCCAACATGGCCTTCACCGCGCTTAAGACGGCGCGGGCGCAACATGGATCACGAGGAGGAAACCCATGAAGAGAGAGCTGGGAATCGCATCGCTTGCCGTTGCGTCCTGTTTGTGGAGTTCGGGAGTTTTCGCCCAGTCGGGCACGATCAGCAAGGCGGTTGGCGGCTATTCCTTCGAGGACGCCGCCAAGGAAGCTCCCACGACGAAGAAGGACGGTAAACCGCTGACCTTCGCCATCATCACGCATACCGCGGGCAACGGCTTCTTCGATCCCGTCTATGTCGGCGCCCAAGTCGCCGCCAACGCGTTCGGGATCAACCTGATCAAGCTCGGCTCGGAAGCGCCGATTGACGACATTCCGCGCGAAATCCAGATCCTCAACCAGATCGTCAACGATCCGACCATCAACGGCGTGATCATGACGACCCCGCAGGTCGGCGCCTATAATGACATCGTCAAAAAGCTGGAGGATCGCGGCGTCGTCGTGGCGACGACCAATTCGTACGACGGCACCCTCTACGACCGGAACAACATCAGCCATACCGGCCAGGACGCTTCGGCGGCCGCAATCGGCGGCGAGGCGATTGTCAAGTGCCTCATCAAGAACAACATCAAGGGTGGCTCGATCCTGTTCCCGAACACCGTGCCGGTCGGCAACATCGAGGTCAACAACCGCGTGAAGGCGGCGTTCCAGGCGACAGTCAAGGCGCTCAAGGCCGCGAACCGCCTCAACGATTTCAAGGTCGACGCCGGCCCCAACAACATTGGCGTCGACGTCGGCGCCGACATCACCCCGGCGCCGATCGTCCAGCTGATCGAAAGCCGCAAGGATGTGGTGGGGCTGTTCGGGCCGAACGGCGGCGTGACGCCCGCAATCGGCGACGCCATCTCGCAGCTCAAGCTCAACGGCAAGATCTGCGCCTATGGCTTCGACCTCGGCCCGAAGCAGCTCGAGCAGATCAAGACCGGCGCTCTGCAAGGCTCGCTCGGCCAACAGCCGTTCCTGCAGGGGTTTTACCCAGTCGTGCAACTCTACCTGCAGATCGACCGCAACATATCCGCCGCGAATCTTGACACCCGAGCCCAGCTCGTGACGAAAGACAATGTCGACAAGGTTGGGAAGCGCTTCGAGAACTGAACGCTTCTCCGCGACGCTTCGCCGGGGGAGCCCAGACGCCGCCCCCGGCGCTCTCTTCGCTTCGGCATCCGCCAAGGGAAATGAGGCTTTGACGCGGGTGGACGGCCTTTGCATGACACGCGCTCCCTTGGCGCTCGATAAAGGACGTCCTGGCCGAGCGCCTGGGGGCCCGCGCGCGAGGGGCGCGGCGTGTCCGCCGGGGAGGCGTCCGCGCCGATGACCCAAATCGCCGCGGCTTCGGCGCCATCCCGGGAAATGGGACGACAGGCGTCGCTCATCTTCGGCGGCTGGGAGGTCGGCCTCCTCGTCCTGATGGGCCTCCTCTACGCGGGCGGGCTTTATCTCAATCCGGCTTTCTTCGGATCGAACGAGGCGCTGTTTTCGATCCTGCGCGACGCCTCG
>DATNBG010000435.1:0-2849 GCA_035572075.1 Roseiarcus sp.
AGGACAAACGATTCCGGTCGCATCACGGCGTTGATCCAGAAGCGATGGCGCGCGCGGCGTTTCAATTTGTCACGACTGGGCACATCGTTTCCGGCGGCTCGACCGTCACCATGCAGGTCGCGCGGCTGCTCGAGCCGCGGCGCGAGCGCAGCATCGGCGCAAAATTGCGTCAGGTCGTGCGCGCCATCGAACTTGAGCGCGCCCTCAGCAAGGACGAAATTCTCTCGTTATATCTGACGCTTGCGCCTTATGGCGGCAACCTCGAAGGCGTGCGCGCGGCCTCGCTCGCCTATTTCGGCAAGGAGCCGCTGAGGCTCACCCTCGGCGAGGCGGCGCTGCTGGTGGCGCTGCCGCAGTCGCCGGAAGCGCGCCGGCCCGATCGCTCGCCCGCCGCCGCGCGCGCGGCGCGCGACCGCGTGCTCGACCGGGCCGCGGCGCGCGGAATCATTGGCGAAGCCGACGCGGCCGCGGCGAAGCGCGAAAAGGTCCCTCACACGCGATTGCCCTTTCCCGCGCTCGCTGCGCACGCCGCTGAGGAAGCGGTCGCCGCCGACAAGCAAACCAAAGTCATCAGGCTCTCGATCGACGCGCGGCTGCAAGCGAAACTCGAAGCGCTGGCGAAAGAGAGCGTCGCGCGGCTCGGGCCGAAGCTGTCGGCGGCGATCGTCGTCATCGACAATGCAAGCGGCGAAATTTGCGCCCGCGTCGGCTCGGCCGGCTATGACGATTCCTCGCGCGACGGCGCGATCGACATGTCGCGCTCGCCCCGCTCGCCGGGCTCGGCGCTCAAGCCCTTCATCTATGCGCTGGCCTTCGAGGAGGGCTTGGCCCATCCTCAGACGCGGCTGTTCGACCGGCCGATGCGCTACGGGGCGTACGCGCCGGAGAATTTCAGCCTCGGCTACGAGGGGGCGGTGACGGCGCGCAAGGCGCTGCAGATGTCGCTCAATCTCCCGGCGGTCGAGCTTTTGGCCGATGTCGGCCCGGCGACTTTCCTTGCGCGACTGCACAGCGCCGGGGCCGAAATCGCACTGCCGAAGGATACGCCGGTCGGCCTCGCCATTGGCCTCGGCGGCTTGGGCATTTCGCTCACCGACATCGCGCGGCTTTACGCCGGCTTCGCGCGCGGCGGCGAGGCGCCGGCGCTCATCGAGCGGCTCGACGGCCAACCGCCGATCATCGGCCCGCGCCGGGTGACCGATCCGGTCGCGGCCTACTATGTCGCGGACATCCTGCGCGGCGCGCCGCCGCCCGCCAACGCGCTGAAAGGACGGATCGCCTTCAAGACGGGTACGTCCTATGGCTATCGCGACGCGCTGGCGATCGGCTTCGACCGGCGGACCACGATCGCGGTGTGGGTCGGGCGCCCCGACAATGGTCCGACGCCCGGCCTCATCGGCCGGGAGGCCGCGGCGCCGATCCTGTTCGACGCCTTCGAGCGGCTGGGGCGGACCATCGAGCCGATCCCGCGCCCGAAGGGCGTCCTCAACGTCGCTATCACCGCCGACCTGCCGCCGCCGCTCAGGCGCCTGCGCCAGGACGCGCCGAGACCGTTTGCCGCTCCGCAGGCCGCTCAGCTCAAGATCGCCTTCCCGCCCGACGGCGCCCTGATCGACCTCGGTCTTAGGGAGGGCGCGCGCGAAAGCAGGCTGGCCTTGAAGGCGCTGGGCGGCGCGCCGCCGTTCACCTGGTTCGTCAATGGCGAACCGGTCGGCGAAGCCGAGACCAGGCGGCAATCGGCCTGGAAACCGGACGGCGCCGGCTTCGCCCGCGTATCGGTGACCGACGCCAAAGGCGCGTCCGACGCCGTGACGGTGAGGCTGGAGTGATGTTCCGGAGACGCCGCGGGAATCGACGGCGCGGATGAGGCGACCGACACCTCGACCCGAAATGGACGCCGCTTGGCCTTCAGAACAGTACGGTCGCGGCGACGTCCGCTATGCGCGACTTCGGGTGGCTCCAGTTTTTTTCCGTTTGGTCGGCGCTGAGACTTTTCATTCGGCGCGACCAAGCCATCACCATACCATCCAAAAAAGGCGTAGTTAGATGGGGATTGAACCTGAGTTATATAAAGAACGCCGTCGTCTCCCGTCGTAGAGAAGACCAGCGCCCCGCCCGCCGTAACTTCGATTTTGTCAGCTTTGACCAGCTGACCATTCCTGCCAGTGTAGTCTACCAAACAACGTACTTCTTTAGCGGCGGGTCTATGAGCATTGATACGGGGTGGACATTGGTCCATAACAGCAGCATTCGGCCCACTCATGAGCGCGTCGAGCGCATCCATGAGGCGCGGGCCTTGTTCGACCAAGCGCTTAGCATCGATCCGAACGATGCCGAAGCATTGGCTGGAAGCGCCAGAATCTACGGCATTGAATACGGCCTCGGGTTGGGCGATCCCGGAACCGATTACGACGCTAAAGTTTTGCGCCCGGCCAATCGAGCGATCGCGCTCGACCCCGACAATATACGCGCGCACTACACGAAATCCGAGTATTTGACCATGTCGCGTCGCCCAACGAAGGCCTCCGCGCAGCCGACGCTGGACTGGCCGTAAACCCGAATGACGCGGTGCTCCTGCTGGCGCGCGCCATCGCGGAAAACTCGCTGGGACGACACGCGCAGGCGAAAGCCCGCATGGAGCGGGCATTGCTTTTAAGCCCGCGCGATCCCCCTGCCGGGGTTTTTCACAACTGATCGGCGACGCGGAAATCGGACTCGGCCTACCGGACGCGGCGATCGACAAATATCGCCAGGCGATCGACTCGGGCTTTCTGAGCTTCCCCGTCTACACGAACCTTGCGGCCGCGTACGCGCTTACGGGCAAAATAGACGAGGCGAAGGCCGCGCTG
>DATNBG010000436.1:0-7407 GCA_035572075.1 Roseiarcus sp.
CGCGCCCGGAGATGCCGCCGCCCCTCGCCGGCTGGGGTGAGCAATGCCTCGTGGATTGCGGCCCGGCTTTTGGAACCTATCTCGTCCGGCGCGCCGAACTGCTGAGCTCGAACGCCGCCGACGTCTCCGTGAACACAGTCCCCGACTCGACCGGGCATAGGATGGGGGTGAGCGGGGCGATCGTCATCGAGCGCCTGGAATATCGCGATGAGGCTTGGTTTGGCGAGCCTCGCGGGACCGCGAATGTTATGGCCGCGCTTCCCGGATCGTAGTCCGATCGTGGTCCGGGGCGTGAGCAGCCCCCAGCGAAGCTATGGGAGCCGGAATTATTCTTGACAAAACCAGAAAATATGACTAGATGATTTCTGTTGACCAGAGAGAGGCGGCGACCGGCGCGCGGCGCGAAGACAGGATCGAGGATGAGGCTTGAGGCGTTTTTCCCACAACCCGGAAGGCGAGTTGGCGACCAGGAAAATTTTTTTATTTTTTCGGCCGTAACCCATTGAAAAGTCCCGATTCCACCAACTTAAACCAAATTAAACCAAGCAAATCCAAGCACTTTTGCTTGGTTTAAGTTGGATTTGCTTGGCTGGAACTCGCGCGCTGGTTGAATCATCGGGCCCCCTTACGGCTCGCGGCGCCACCAGGCCGAAAGCTCGACCCCGAACAGCGGCGTCCTCTCGGGGCGGCCGAGCTTCGAGGAATAGGCGATCCACTGTTCAGGCGCGTAATAGAGCGGGACGATGTAGAAGCCGGAGATGAGCAGACGGTCGAGCGCCCTGACCGCGGCGACGAAGTCCTCGCTGCTCTTGGCCGCCTGGATCGCCGCGATCATCGCGTCGACCGCGGGCGAGCGGACGCCCGAGAGGTTGTAGGCGCCCTCCGCGCTCGCCGCGGCCGAACTCCAGCGGCCGCGCTGCTCGTTGCCCGGCGAGGGCGAGGCGATCCAGGAGCCGATCATCATGTCGAAGTCGAAGCGGGTGCGCCGGCGCTGGAACTGCACCTCGTCCACGAGCCGCACATTCGCCGCGACGCCGATGCGCGCGAGATTGCGCGCATAGGCGAGCGCGAGCCGCTCCTCCTCGCGATTCCTGACCAGGATTTCGAAGGCGAGCGCCCTGCCCTTCCCATCGATGAGGCGGCCGCCGCTCAGCGAATAGCCGGCGCGCTCGAGCTCGTCGAGCGCGCTTTTGGCGATTGCCCGGTCGCGCCCCGAGCCGTCGGAGACCGGCGCGCGCCACTTCCCCTCCATCACGTCGTCACGCACCGCGCCGGGAAAGGGGGCGAGCAGAGCCTGTTCGCGCGCGGACGCCGGGCGGCCGATCGACGAGAGTTCGCTGTCGTCGAAGAACCCTTCCGAGCGCCTGTAGGCGCCGGCGAACAGGTTGGCGTTGATCCACTCGAAATCGAACATCGACGCCAGCGCTTCGCGCACCCTCACGTCGGCGAAGAGAGGGCGCCGGGTGTTGAAAGCGAAGCCCGAAACCCCCTTCGGCAGCCGGCTCTCGATCGCGGCCTTGACGATCCGCCCGTCCCTGGCCGCGGGAAAATCATATTCGTTGCGCCAGCGGTTCGGATCGTCCTCGACCCGGTAGTCGACAAGCCCCGCCTTGAAGGCTTCGAACATCGCGTTCGCGTCGCGGTAATAGTCGATGCGGATCTCGTCGAAATTGTAGAGGCCGCGCGAGATCGGCTTGTCCTTCGCCCAATAGTCGGGATTGCGGGTGAGCACGAGCCGCTCGCCGGGCTTGACCTCGCTCACCCGGTAGGGACCGGAGCCAAGCGGGATTTGCAGCGTCTGATCCTCGAAATGCGCTGCGTCGGTATGGGCGCGCGAGAGCACCGGCATGATCGCCAGGATCATCGGCAGCTCGCGGTCGTCGGCGCCGGTGAGGTCATAGGCCACGGTCCAGTCGTCGGGGGCTTCGACGCTCTTCACCAGCGAGAAGGCGGCGCGCTGCTGCGGGCGGCCCTTGGCCTTGAGAAGATTGAAGGTGAAAACGACGTCGGCCGAGGTGATCGGCGTCCCGTCCGAGAACCGGGCGGCCGGATCGAGATGGAAGACGACGCGATCGCGGTTCGGATCGGTCTCGATGCTCTTGGCGATGAGGCCGTAGAGCGTGAACGGCTCGTCCGCCGAGCGCGCCATCAGCGACTGGTAGACATTGCCGATAAGCCCTTGAGCGGTCGACAGCGCCTTGACGTTGTAAGGGTTCAGGCTGTCGAAGGCGCCGAGATAGGCGAGATTGAGCATTCCTCCCTTGGGCGCGTCCGGATTGACGTAAGGCAGATGATCGAAGCCGGGCGGGAGAGCCGGCTGGCCGTGCATCGCAATGGCGCCCGCGGGCGGCCCCACGGCGCTCGCTCGCGCGAACCCCGCCGTCGCGAGGAGAAAGAGCGCGGCGCAGAGGAAGGCGCGAATCGTCGAGCCGGTCATGATCGCGCTTCTATCATCGCGGGCGGGCGGATTCCCAACCGAAAGGCCGCCGAGGATAGAGTGGGGCGGCTGGTCCTTGCCGATCGCCGGTTTCCGGCCCGCGGATGGCCGCGGCGACGAAATTCCTGTTGGAATGTCGCGTCGAATATGGAAAGAGGGCGCGCCGAAAACCCGTTGAAGCGCATCCGCCGCGCCCGCGTCCCTGAGGCCGCCTTAAGGATTCGCCGATCCCGGGGCGCCGACTGATATGGGGCGAACGGGCGAGGCGAGAGCAAGACTTCCGCTGAAGGTTTGAAAGGACGATTGATGAGAGTTCAGCTCACGCGTTTGAGCGCCGTCACCTTCGCAATGAGCGTCGCGCTCACCGGCGCGGCATTGGCGCAGGCGCCGGCGAAACCCGGCCAGCCTGCGGCGGGCGCTCCCGCCCAGCCCGCGCCTCCGTCCAAGGTCGATCTGGTGTCGCCGGAACCGCAATGGGCCAAGTTCTGCGCCAAGGAGCCCAACACCAGCAAGGAAGCCTGCGCGACGATGCGCGACTTCTCGACCTCCGCCGATCA
Source organism: Roseiarcus sp. (assembly GCA_035572075.1). Taxonomy (GTDB): domain Bacteria; phylum Pseudomonadota; class Alphaproteobacteria; order Rhizobiales; family Beijerinckiaceae; genus Roseiarcus. The sequence continues at coordinate 2,995 of DATNBG010000436.1, forward strand.
GCCGCCGATGATCAGCATCAACCTGTTCGAGGTGGCCGGCGAGGAGAAGCGGAAGCTCCGGTTTCTGATCCTGCCGATCGGCATGCTGCTGAGGCCCGGCTTCCGCGTCATCATCGACAAGGGGGAGCCGCTCGACGGCAAGTACGACATGTGCTTCCAGAACGCCTGCTCGGCGGAAATCGAAATCGGGCCGAAGACGCTGGCGGAACTGAAAAAAGGGCAGAACATGGCGGTCGTCATGCGGGTGCCCGGCGGCGACGTCTCGGGGCGGGAGATCACGTTCAACATTCCGCTGAAGGATCTGGGGACGGCGTTCGACGGCAAGCCGACCGACCCCAAAGTCCTGGAAGCGCAGCGCCAGGCGTTGCAGCAGCAGCTTCAGAAGAAGGCGGAGGAGCAGCGCAAGATGCTCGAGCAGCAGCAGAGCGGCGCCGCGCCGGCGGCCCCGGCGCCCGCGGCTCCCGCTCCCGCTCCCGCAGCGCCCGCCGCTCCGGCGAAGAAGTGACCCGCCGCCCCGCGCCTCCCGCAGCCTCGGGAGGCGCCGGCGGCGACTTCAGCTGAGGCGCGTCCGGGCGCGGGCGCAATACCGGCCGTCCTGGGTCCGTTCGAAGACTTCGCTCACCTGCGGGTGACGGACCGGTTCTCCGGAATCGTCCGAGACCAGATTCTGCTCCGAGACATAGGCGACGTACTGGCTGTCCGCGTTCTCCGCATAGAGGTGATAAAACGGCTGCTCCTTGGCGGGGCGGACCTCGGGGGGAATCGAGCGCCACCATTCCTCGGTGTTGGCGAAGACGGGATCGACGTCGAAGATCACCCCGCGGAACGGGTAGATCCGGTGTTTGACGACCTCGCCAATCCCGAATTTGGCCGTGCGACTCCTCATGGCGTCGAAGCTCCTTTGTCCGCCGCCCGGCCGTTATAGCGCATCGCGCCGAAACGGAAACCCGGCCGGCGACCTCATCGGCTGCTGATCGGCAAAAGCAAGAACCGCGCCGCGGGGCGTGCGGCCGCCCGCATCGTCAAAGCTGGTAGAGCGCGGCATAATCGGCATCCTTCGCCGCCACCGCCCGAGCGAGATCGACGATAACGCGCGCCTGCTTCCAGGTGGCGTCGTCCTGCATCTTGCCCTCGATCATGACCGCGCCCGATCCGTCAGGCATGGCCGCCAGGATTTTCCGCGCGAAGGCGACTTCGGCCGGGTCCGGCGAGAACACCCTTTTTGCGATCGCGATCTGGCTTGGATGAAGGGTCCAGGCGCCCGCGCAGCCGAGCAGGAAAGCGTTGCGGAACTGGGTTTCGCAGCCGGCGGGGTCTGAGAAATCGCCGAACGGCCCATAGAACGGCTTGATCCCGTTCGCCGCGCAGGCGTCCACCATGCGCGCGATCGTGTAGTGCCAGGGATCCTGCTGATAGCTCATGCGTTCGGCGCTCGCGCCGGCCGCGTCGGCCATCACCCGGTAGCCGGGGTGGCCGCCCCCGACACGGGTCGTCTTCATCGCGCGCGAGGCGGCGAGATCGGCTGGGCCGAGGCTTATGCCCTGCATGCGCGGCGAAGCGGCGGCGATCGCTTCGACATGATTGACGCCCTGCGCGGTCTCCAGGATCGCATGGACGAGAATGGGGCGCCTGAGACCGGCGCGCGCCTCGAGCAGAGCCAGATACTGGTCGACGAAATGGATGTCCCAGTCGCCTTCGACCTTGGGGATCATAATCACGTCGAGCTTGTCGCCGATCTCGCCGACCAGTCTCGTCATGTCGTCGAGGTGCCAGGGGGAGTTGAGCCCGTTGACGCGCGCCCATAAGGACGTCGAGCCGAAGTCGGTCTTCGCCATGGCGATCAGGCCGTCGCGGGCCGCCTCCTTCGCGTCGATCGGGACCGCGTCCTCGAGATTGCCGAGCACGACGTCGACCTGGCCGACGAGCTCCGCCGCCTTCGCGCGCACCTTCTCGTTGTGTGGGGGGATGAAATGAATCATGCGCTCGAGCCGCGAGGGAAGCTCGAGAAACGGGCGCGGGGCCCCGATCGCCAGCGGCTCAAAGTACCGGCGCGGGGCTTTCATGAGCTTGGGGTCACGGGCGCGGGGCCTTGTCCTGACGGAGATTGTGGCCAGGCCATAGGGCGATTTCGCCGCGGCCGCAATTCAGCCCTTCGAACGAGGCCTCCGCGAACCCGGCTCGGCCTTGCGCGGACTTAGGCCAGAAGCGAATGGATGAGGCGCGCGAGGTCGCCTCCGTCGAAGGCATGGGGCTCGATCCCGGCGCCGCGCGCGGCTTCGGCGTCGTCGCCGCTCACGCCGATGAAGAAGGATTTCTCGCGCACGATTGGCCACTCGTCGACGGCCTTAATCCAGACGGCGCCGACGCTGACGGGAGCTGGAGCGTCCCCTTCAGCAATCCCCGGATCAAGTCCGGGGACAGGGCAGGCTTTTGAGGCAGCTTGGCGGGCGCCTTGGGGCGCGGGATCTGAAGGGCAAGCTTGTGAGTGAGGCTCATCGTAGAATTGATCGACATGGGCCCCTTCGGCCGCGAGGCGTTCCCGCATCGCCGCATTCAGGCGGGAGTTGTTCGCGAGAAGCGTCCTCCGCGCGCCTTCCGGCTCATGGCCGACGACGAAGACATAATAGCCGCGATCGTTCAGCGCGCGGGTCGCTTCCACGGCGCCCTCCGTCCAGTGAAACGCCTCCGGGCCGCCCTCGGCGAAGCTGATGAGCGCGCTCCGATCGAAAACGGCGGCCGGGCGCAGCCGCGCCTTGGGCAATTCGCGCCGCCCCCGTTCGAGCGTTTCCGGCATGCCGATATCGAGGAAATAGCCGCCAAACTTGAGCGCGCGAATCTGACCTCGCTCGACGAGGACGGGAAAGACGTCCTGTTCGAGCGAACAAGGGAGCTCACGAACGAGCTCAAGGATCTCGCGCTTGAGCACATAGATCCCGCCATTGATGATTCCGGGGCCGGGCCGGCTCGTGTCCTTTTCGAGGAACGCGACAACCTTCCCCCGCTCTTCGACAACGCGCCCGTAGCGCGCGGCGTCTTCGACCGACCGCAGGGCCAGCGTCGCCATCGCCCCGCTTTGACGCGAGGCCTGCTCCAGGGCGCGCAGATTGATGTCGAAGAACGCGTCTCCGTTCATCATGAGAAAGCGCGGATCGAGCGCGCCGCGCGCGACCGTGAGCGCGCCGGCGGTGCCGAGCGGCGCCTGTTCGCGCATGACCCGGGTCGTCGCGCCGCCGATCCGGCGCCCGTCATAGGCCGCTTCGAGAACCTCTCCGCGATAGCCGCCGAGCAGCAGGATGTCCTCATATCCGTGGCGCTCGATCATCTCGATCAGATAATCGAGGAACGGGCGGTCGCCGATCGGCAGCATCGGCTTCGGGACTTCGCGCGTGATCTCGCCGAGCCGCGTTCCCTTGCCGCCCGCCAGGATCACCGCCTGCCGGATCGCGCCGTCGCTCATGGCGCGTCCGCCTCATGCCCGCCCCACAGGCGGTCCGCTTCGGCCGCGGCGAGAAAGACATGGTAGAGCGTGCTCGCCGGCATGCCGTCGACCAGCGGGGCGCCCCTCGCGTCGACATGGTCGATCCAGCCGCCCGGGACGGGCCGGCCGAGGAAGACGGAAAACAGCCGATCGATCACTCCCGCCGCGCGCGCCGCGGCTTGCCCATCTCCCGCTTCGGCCGCGGCGACCTCGGCCTTGATCGCTTCGGCGTGCGGCCATGAGCGGCGCGAGGGCTTATGCACCCGCCCGTCGTCAATGAGCGCGTCGACCACGAAACCCTCGGCGTCATAGCCGTACCGGTCGGCGAAGGCCTTCAGGGCCTTGGCGATCGGGCTATCCGCGCGCCCCGAGAGCCTGGCGTAGCGGCGAAGCAGCCACGACCATTCGAAATGATGGCCGGGCTCGCAGACGCGGCCCTCGACGCCATTGCGCGGATTCCAGGCGCCGTCGAAATATTCGGCCAGGATTCCGGTCTTGTGCTGGAAGAAGCGGGCCGCCATCATGCCGTAAAGCTCGGCGGCGCGGGCGAGGAACATTTCGCGCCCGGTCGCCTCGAACCAAGCCAGCATCGCCTCGAAGAGATGCATGTGCGGGTTCTGCTCGCGCCTCGCTTCATCGGCGGGAAGCGCGCTGTGATAGCCGCCGCCCGGAGACTCGAAATGCCGGTCGAGAACGTCGAGCGTGGCGAGCGCCGCGGATAAAAATCGCGGCTCGGGGGCGAGCCTGTAGGCCCACGCCAGCCCGAACAGGGCGAAGGCGTGGGCGTAGAAATCGCGCCTGGCGTCAGAGATCGCGCCGTCGGGATGAACGGAAAAGACCCAGCCGTGCCCGCCGTCCACGCCATGATAGCGGTCGATGAGCCTATGCGCCGCTTCGAGCGCGATCGCCTCGCCTTGAGCGCGCCAGCCGATCAG
>DATNBG010000437.1:0-6458 GCA_035572075.1 Roseiarcus sp.
TCTCCCGACGTGGTGGTCGTCGCGACCGGCGGCGCGCCGAATGTCGACTTCCTCGATTCCGGCGCCGAGTTCGCCACCACGAGCTGGGACCTGCTCTCGGGCGCCGCGCGGCCGGGGGGCGAGGTGATCGTCTACGACGACAACGGCGCCCATCCGGGCATGACCGCAGCCGAGTTCGTCGCCGAATCCGGGGCGAGGCTCGAAATCGTCACGCCCGAGCGCATGCTCGCGCCCGATGTCGGCGGCACCAGTTTTCCTCCCTATCTTCGCGCCTTCAGCCGCGCCGACGCCAAGGTCACGCTCAACCTCAGGCTGGAATCGGTCGCGCGCCGGGGCAATCGTGTCGTTGGCCTCTTCCACGACGAATACGGCCGGCGGCGGGTCGAGAAGGAGGCGGACATGATCGTCGTCGAGCACGGCGCGACGCCTCTCGACGATCTCTATTTCGATCTCAAGGCGGGCTCGGTCAATCTCGGCGCGGTCGACTATTCGGCGCTGATCGCGGGGCGGCCGCAGACGATGGTGAAGAATCCCGCCGGCGCCTATCGCCTGTTCCGGATCGGCGACGCGGTCGCGAGCCGCAACATTCACGCGGCGGTCTATGACGCGATCAGGCTGATGAAGGACATCTGATGGCCTTGAACCTGATCACCGACGTCGAAGGCGTGCGCGTCGGATCGGCTTATGACGAGCGGCTGGCCTCCGGCGTCACCGCGATCCTGTTCGACGAGCCGGCTCTGGCATCGATCGCGATCAACGGCGGGGCGCCCGCTTTGCGCGACGCGGCGCTTCTCGAACCGGAAATGACGGTTGAGCGCGTCGACGGTTTCGTCTTGTCCGGGGGATCCGCCTTCGGCCTCGACGCGGCGGGCGGGGCGATGGCTTATCTCGCGGGAATCGGGCGCGGCTTCGAGCATCGCGGCGCGCGGGTTCCGATCGTGCCGGGCGCGAGCCTGTTCGATCTCCTCAACGGCGGCGACAAGGCATGGGGCCGCAAAGCCCCCTATTGGGAGATGGGCTTCACGGCCGCGTCGGCCGCCACCCGCGAGTTTCAGCTCGGCTCCGCCGGCGCCGGATTTGGCGCGACCACCTACGATCTCAAGGGGGGCCTGGGCTCGGCGAGCGCCGTGACCTCGGGCGGCTTTCGCGTCGGCGCGCTGGTCGCGGTCAATTCGGTCGGCCGCGCGACGCGGGGCGAAAGCCTGCATTTCTGGGCCGCCCCTTATGAGCGGGAGAGCGAATTCGGCGGTCTCGGCTTCGGGCCCAGGCATATCGACGACCATTTGACCATGCGCCTCAAGTCCGACACGCCGTCCAGCACCGACCTCATGGTCGTCGCCACCGACGCGGCCTTGACGGTCGCGCAACTCAAGCGCGTCGCAACGATGGCCCAGGACGGCTGCGCGCTGGCGCTGCGTCCCGCCCATGCGCCGATGGATAATGATGTGGTCTTCGCCGCGGCGACCGCGCGGGCGAGCGCCGTCCCCGGCCTTCGCGACCTGACCGAGATCGGCATGCTCTCGGCCGAATGCGTGGCGCGAGCGATCGCGCGCGCCGTATACGAGGCTTCGCCCTTGTCGGTTCCGGGAGCGCAGCCGACGTGGCGGCAGCGCCAGGCGATGAATTTGACGGCCGGATAAAATCGCGCCGAGCCTTCCGCCGGCTCGATCTTTTCATCCCTTGTCATCCCTTCGTCCGGCTTGCCGCCCCGTCGAAAAGGCCGCAGGATGAAGGCCATGGGGACTTCTTCGCCGCCCGGCCTGCGTCGATTGCGCCTCAAACCTGAAGATTGCGCCCCGGCGGACTTGTTCGCCAAATGGCGCGGCGCGCTCGGCGAGGTGTTCGAAGTCCGCGCGACTCCCTCGGAGATCGCGGCGTTTCGCGGCGAGATCGATGTCCACGCCTCGGCGCGCTACGTGCTCAGCGCAAGCTGGCATTCCCCATTGTCGTTCATTCGGCGATGCGCAAGCGGAGGCGCCGAACGGTTTGCGATCTCCCTCAAGATCGAAGGCTCGGCGAGCGGCCTGGCGGGCGACGGCCCGATGCAGACCGGGCCCGGCGACGTGTTGTTCGTCGACCTCACGCAGGCGCTGGCCATGCGGGAATCGGCGCCGGAAGGGTTTGCCGGCGGGGTGACGCTGTGGACGGCGCGCGAGAGGATTTTGCCTCTGGTCCTGAATGAAAACGCGCTGCACGGACTGGTGCTCAAGGCCGATGAGCCCGCGGGCGCGGTGATCGGGGCGACGCTCAGGGCCTTCGCGAAGATGGTTCCCGACATGCGGCTCGCCGACTTCGACGCGCTCGCCGAGGGTCTCATCGCGCTCGCCGCCAAATCGGCCGCGCCGGCGGTTCAGGGGCATGGCGACGCCGCGGCTTCTCCGCCGCTCGCGACCTTCGTCACCGTCCGTCGCTATATCGATCGCAACCTCGCTTCGCCTGATCTGAGCGCCGAGCAGGTCGCGGCCGAGTTTCATCTGTCGCGAGCTTCGCTCTATCGCCTGTTCGAACCGGCCGGCGGCGTCGCCAGATACATTCGCAAGGCGCGCTTGAGGCGGGCGTTCCAGGAGATCACAGCGCCGGAATTCTCCAACCGCCGAATCGGCCATATCGCCGCCTCGCTCGGGTTCAAGAACGTCAGCGCCTTCAGCCGCGTGTTCCACGAAGCTTATGGCGTGACGCCCGGGGAAGCGCGCAACCAGGCGCGCAAGGCCGTGGCCAAGCCCGAATACGCCGTTCCCGCCGAGCCAGGCGAGTCGCTCTCGCGCTGGCTCGAGGCGCTCGCGGTTTGAACCCAAGCCGGGCTTGGGCGCTGCTCATCATCGGATCGTGATCGAAGAAAGCCCCGCCGCCGGGTGTTTTCTGCCGGCACGCGTTTGGCCGCGCCCGCCGGGGCGTGGGCCTGAAAGCGAGACGATGGCGCGCCTTCAAGGCGCGGATTTTTGGAGGCGGAAAATGCGTAGACTGTCAAAGGCGATCGTGACCGCGCTCGGCGCGTCGATGATGGCGCTTATCTCCGCGAGCCCGTCATCAGCGTTCGCGACCTTCCACGGAGGAGGCTTTCACGGAGGATTCGGAGGTTTCCACGGAGGCATGGGAGGTTTCCACGGAGGCATGGGAGGTTTCCATGGAGGTTTTGGAGGGTTCCATTCCGCTGGTGGGTTCCATCCCGGGTTCGGCGGCTTCCATCCGGGCTTTCGACACGGCTTCGCCGGCTTCCATCGCGGCTTTCACCCGTTCTTCCGGGGCCGGCGGGCCTTCTTCTTCCATCACCGCCACTTCTTCCCCAATACCGTGTTCGTAAACGGCGCGGTGATCGGCGGCGGATGGTGGGGCGGCTACGACGGCTGCTGGAGCTATCGCCCGGTGTATGACGCTTCCGGCGTCTATCTTGGCTACAGCTACGTCTACATTTGCTATTGAGCGCGGCCTCCGGCGGGATTTGGGCCAAGCGAGGCGCCGGGCCCTTGCGGCGCCCGCGCGGTTCCCGTAACGGACCCGGTGAAGCGGGGGGCGGGTGCGCCCGCCCGCAACCCCTGTGTTCAAGGCCGCATGACCACCCCCCGACCCCGCCGCCTGACCAGCCCCAAGGATCTCATCGAGGCGGGGCTGGCCGAGCCGGCGCGGCTCGCCGAGCTCGAGGCGGTCGCCGATCGCTACGCGATCGCCCTCACCCCGGCTCTCGCCGCGCTCATCGATCCCGGCGATCCCGCGGACCCGATCGCGCGCCAGTTCGTGCCGAGCCCGCGCGAGCTCATCCGCGATCCCGCCGAGCGCGACGATCCGATCGGCGACGACGCGATGAGCCCCGTCAAGGGCCTCGTGCACCGCTATCCCGACCGGGTGCTGATCAAGCTGGCCGCGGTTTGCGCGGTCTATTGCCGCTTCTGTTTCCGCCGCGAGCGGGTGGGGCCTGGCGCCGGCGCGCTTAGCGCGGCCGAATTCGCCGCCGCGCTCGACTACGTGCGCGAGCGTCCCGGGATTTGGGAGGTGATATTCACCGGCGGCGATCCGCTGACGCTTGCGCCGCGCCGGATCGCCGAGGCGACGGAGGCGCTGGCCGCGATTGCGCATGTCAAGGTCATGCGCTGGCACACGCGCCTGCCCGTCGCCGCGCCGGAGCAGGTGACGCGGGCGATGGCGCGCGCTCTGAAAGCGGAAGGCAAGACCACGGTGGTCGCGGTGCACGCCAACCATCCGCGCGAACTGACCGAAAACGCCCGCGCCGCGTGCCGGCGCCTCGCCGCGGAGGGGGCGATGCTGGTCAGCCAAAGCGTGCTTCTAAAAGGCGTCAACGACGACGAGGATACGCTCGCCGACCTTATGCGGGCGTTCGTCGAGGCGGGGGTGAAGCCCTACTATCTGCATCACGGCGATCTCGCGCCCGGCACGGCGCACTGGCGGACCTCGATCGCGAGGGGTCAGGACTTGATGCGGGGGTTGCGCGCCCGCCTCTCGGGGCTCGCGACGCCGGCTTACATGCTCGACATTCCCGGCGGACGGGGCAAGGTTCCGATCGGGCCGCAATGGATCCGGGGCGCCGGGGCCGGAGAGCATGTGGTCACCGACCCCCGGGGCGTCGAGCACGCCTACGCCGACAGGCTCGGCGCCGGGCGGTAGCGTTGCCCGGCGCGCGGCCTTGAGCTCAGGGGCCGACGAACTGGGTGAGTTCCGGGCCGTCGCCCGCGGCCGCGCTCGCCGCGACGCTGCTCGCGGCAAGGGGATAAAGGACCACGAATCCGGCTGCATAGAGAATGAGGGCGACCAGCAGGACCGCGGTCTTGATGGCCTGCAAAGAGGGCGCCGCGGGCGCGGAACGCCTGTCAAAACCGAGCTGTTCCTCAACGTGGGTCATGGATGCGATCTCCTCTTGAACCGGCGCCTGGCTGAAGCGCGAAGCCTGCGCGACCTTGCCTGACTTCGCCTCATCCGACCGCCGGCGCGACGATCGGCGTATTTGGCCATTGTCTCCGCCCAGCGCAGTGACGCGGCTCACAGGTCAGATTCCGGGAGAGCGTTTCGGCCTTGGTGGAATCGCTGGAAGGGCCGCCATAAGCAGGAGGCGGCTCACAAAGCGCCCAAGGCGGCGCGGCTCGACCTAACGGCTTGCGCCTGGCTTTTTGCGAAAAACGGCTTCCCCTTTTTCGCGGGCTGCGCTCTAAGAGCCCTTGAGGGGCGCAAGCCCGGGGGAAGCGGCCGGCTGGCCATGATCATCGCCATCGACGGGCCCGCGGCCTCGGGCAAGGGCACGATCGCGCGCCGGGTGGCCGCGCGCTACCGGCTGCCGCATCTCGACACCGGGCTCCTCTACCGCGCGGTCGCCGCCGCTCTCCTCGCCGAGGACCGCGATCTTTATGACGAGGCCGCCGCGGTCGCCGCCGCCCGGGGGCTGGGCCTCACCGATTTCGACGAGGCGACCCTGCGCACGCGGCAAATGGGCGAGGCGGCGTCGGTGGTGGCCGCGATGCCTCGCGTGCGGGCCGCGCTGATCGACGCGCAGCGCGCTTTCGCAGGCCGGCCCGGCGGAGCGGTGCTCGATGGCCGGGACATCGGCACGGTGGTTTGCCCCGAGGCCGAGGTGAAGATCTTCGTCACCGCCAGCGCGGCCCAGCGCGCCCAGCGGCGCGCGCTTGAATTGGTCCAGCGCGGCGAAAAAGCCGACTACCAGGCGATCCTGGCCGACATCATCCGCCGCGACGCCCGCGATTCGACCCGGGAGGCGGCGCCGCTGCGCCCGGCCGGCGATGCGGTGGTGCTGGACACGACCAGTCTCGGCATCGACGCCGCCTCCGCCGAAGCGATCCGGATCGTCGAGGCGGCGCGGATCGGGGCTTAGAGCAAGACTGCTTGGCTTGCGAAACAGCCGCCAAGCCGCGACCGGTCGCGGGCGCTGCTCCCTCCACCGGCCTTCGGCCGGTCCCCTCCCCCGCTGCGCGAGGGAGGATAAGCTCGCGATGGGGAGCGCTTTTCCTCCCTTGCCGCGAAGCGGCGGGGGAGGGGGACCATGCGAAGCATGGTGGAGGGGGTGGCGCCGCCAATCAGGCGGCGGCGTGCTGGGCGAGGCGGCTTTGCGTCGCGCGCAGCCGCTCGATCGCCCCCTCGATCTCGCTGCGCTGGCGCTCCAGGTGGCTGATCTGGGTGACGATCTGCTGCGGATTGAGCTGATCCTCGAGATCCGCCGTTTCGCTCGCCCCCTTGCCGCCGATCAAATCCTGGATTTCGGTGAGGGTGAAGCCAAGCTTCTTGCCCTTGAGGATCATCTCCATCCGCATGCGGTCGGTCGCCCGATAATACCGGGCGTTGCCTTCCCGGCGAGGCTGGATGAGCCCGCGATCCTCATAGAACCGGAGCGTGCGCAGGCTGACGCCAAACAGGCGCGACATCTGGCTGATGGTGATCTCCGGCTGCGCCGGATCGAGCTCAGTCCGGGCTTCTTCTTCGAGCAACGCGCCCGAAACACC
>DATNBG010000438.1:0-6708 GCA_035572075.1 Roseiarcus sp.
GAGCCTCTGACGGAGGATGAGATCGTGAGCGCCGTGAGCGGCCTCGGCGCCCCGTGGAGCGAGGCGGGCCATGAGGCCATCGCGGCGGCTGGCCGCGCCGACGGATCGGTTCGCGAGGCGCTGGTCCGCCTCGCGCCCGAATCGGGCGCGGCGGGCGCGCTGATCGACGAGGTCGTGGGCGCCCTGCCGCGTCCCGATCCGCGCGCGGTCGCCAGGCTCGCCGATGCGGTCAGCGCGCGCGCGGGAGACGAGGCCTACCTTGCCTTTCATCGCGAGCTCTACGGCTGGCTCGCGACTTATGCCCGCGACGTCGAGCCGGGATCGCTCAGGGTGGAAGAGATCGGGGGCTTGTGGGACCGCATCCGCGACGCCGAGCGGGAGACGGAGGCGCTCAATCTCGACCGGAAATTGCATATTCTGGCGCTGATCGCCGAGATCGCCGCGACCGCGCCGGGGCGGTGAGAGCACGGGTGTGCCTCCCAACCGACCCCTCGGACCTCGTCCTGAGCCGGCGGCGCAGCCGCCGCGTCGAAGCGTGCTCCAGTACGCGCCGAGCGAGCGCAGCCGCCTCTGGACCATCCTTCGAGACGCCGCGCTTACGCGCGGCCTTCAGGATGAGGTTCCCGGAGGGCCAAACCAAAGGCGCTCAGGTGACGCCTAGATTTTCGTCGCCGATAAAATCCTTTTGCTCTAGGACGACGCCCATGAGCCGCTTCTACATCACCACGGCGATCCCTTACGCCAATGGCGCGCCCCATATTGGCCACGCCTACGAGCGCATCGCGACCGACGCGATCCAGCGCTTCATGCGCCTCGATGGGCGCGAGACCCTGTTCGTCACCGGCATGGACGAGCATGGGCTCAAGGTCCAGCAGGCGGCGGCGCGTGAAGGCGTAACGCCTCAGGCTTTCGTGGATAAGGTCGCGGCGGAGTTCGAGGCGATGGGCGAGATGCTGAACGCCCGCGCCGACGACATCGTCCGCACGACCCAGCCGCGCAACGACCGCGCCTCCCAGGCGATCTGGGAGCGCATGGCCGCCAACGGCGACATCTATCTGTCGAAATACACCGGCTGGTATTCGGTGCGCGATGAAGCCTATTTCGACGAGAGCGAGCTGACTGACCGGCCGGATGGGACGAGGCTCGCGCCCAGCGGCGCGCCAGTCGAATGGGTCGAGGAGGAGAGCTACTTCTTCCGCCTGTCGCAATACGCCGACAAGCTGCTCGCGCACTACGCCGCGCATCCGGACTTCGTGACGCCGGAGAAATATCTCAACGAGATCGTCGCCTTCGTGAAGCGGGGCCTGTCCGATCTCTCGATCAGCCGCGCGACGTTCGACTGGGGCGTGCCGGTTCCGGGCGACCCGAAGCATGTGATGTATGTGTGGGTCGACGCGCTGACCAACTACATCACCGCGACCGGCTTCCCCGACGATGGCCCGAAGGCGAAATTCTGGCCGGCGGACGCGCATGTGATCGGCAAGGACATCACCCGCTTCCACGCCATCTACTGGCCGGCGATGCTGATGTCGGCGGGACTGCCCCTCCCGCGCCAGATCGTCGTGCACGGCTTTTTGTTCAACCGCGGCGAGAAGATGTCGAAGTCGGTCGGCAATGTTGTCGGCCCGAAGGAGATGGTCGAGGCTTACGGGCTCGACCCGGTGCGCTATTTTTTCTTACGCGAAGTCCCGTTCGGCCAGGACGGCAGCTATTCGCATGAGGCGATCGTGGCCCGCATGAACGCCGATCTCGCCAACGACATCGGCAATCTGGCGCAGCGTTCGCTCACGATGATCGCCAGGAACTGCGGCGGGCGCGTCCCCGACTGGCGGGGCGTTCAGCCCGGAGATGACGATCTGGCGATGCTCGCCCGCGCCGACGCGCTGATCGGCGAAGCGCGCCGGCACATGAAGGGTTTCGCGCTCCATCTCGCTATCGGCGCTGTTTTCGAAGTCGTGTCGGGGGCCAATCGCTATTTCGCCGCCGCCGAGCCCTGGAGGCTCGCCAAGTCCGACCCCAAGCGCATGGGGCTCGTGCTCTACGTGACGGTCGAGACCTTGCGGATCGCGGCGATCCTGCTGCAGCCGGCGATGCCGGGAAGCATGGGGGCGCTGCTCGACCTCCTCGGAGTCCCGGCGGAAGCTCGCACATTCGCGGCGCTGGAGGCGGGCGAACGCGCCGGCCGGCTCGACGCTCCGCATCGGCTCGAGCCGGGCAGGGCGCTGCCTCGGCCTGAGCCGGTCTTTCCCCGCTATGTCGAGGGGGAGGCGGCCAGATGAGGATTTTGGCCGGGGCCGGCGCTAAGCGATGATCATCGACAGCCACTGCCACCTCGATTTTCCCGACTTCGCTTCCGACCTCGATCGCGTCGTCGAGCGCGCGCGGGCGGCCGGCGTCGAGCGCATGATCACCATCGGCACGCGCGTCTCGAAGGCCGCCGGCGTGGCCGCGATCGCGGAAAAGTACGAGGACGTGTTCTTCACCGTCGGCACGCATCCGCACGAGGCGGCGGGGGAGGGGGCGGAGGATCTCGCCGCCATGCGGGAATTCGCGAGCCATCCCAAATGCGTCGGCATCGGAGAGACGGGGCTCGACTATCACTACAACAATGCGCCCCGCGATGTCGCCCAGCGGGTCTTTCGCGGGCAGATCGCGCTCGCGCGCGAACTCGACCTGCCGCTTGTCATCCACACCCGCGACGCGGATGACGACACGGCGGCGATCCTGGCGCAGGAAATGGGGCGGGGGCGGTTCCGCGCGGTGCTCCATTGCTTCACCGGCTCGCGCGAGCTCGCCGAGGCTGCGCTCGGCCTCGGGCTTTTCATCTCGTTCTCCGGGGTGGTGACGTTCAAGAAGTCGGAAGGGCTGCGGGCCATCGCCCGCGACGTGCCCCTCGACCGGATTCTGGTCGAGACCGACGCGCCCTATCTCGCGCCGGCGCCCCATCGGGGCGGCCGAAACGAGCCGGCATTCGTCATCGACACGGCGCGGGTGGTTGCAGAAGCCCGCGGGCTCGATCTCGAAGAGCTGGCCAAGGCGACGCGCGCCAACACGCATGACGTCTTCCATAAGCTGACTCCCGTCGGCGAGCGGGCGCATTGACGCTCAGTCTCACCATTCTCGGCTGCGGCTCGTCCGGCGGCGTGCCGCGGGTCGCGCAGGGGTGGGGCGCGTGCGATCCGGCGAACCCGAAGAACCGCCGCCGCCGCTGCTCGCTGCTCGTCGAGCGCCTGGGGCCCGGCGGCGCGACCGCCGTGCTCATCGACACTTCGCCCGATTTGCGCGAGCAATTGCTCGACGCCGGCGTCAAGCGCCTCGACGGCGTCCTGATGAGCCATTCCCACGCCGATCACACCCACGGCATCGACGATTTGAGGCCTCTTTGCCTGACCATGCGCCGGCGCGTCGACATTCACATGGACGAGGCGACTTCGCTCGTTGTTCGCAACGCGTTTTCGTATATCTTTCAATCGCTCGACGGAAGTTCCTACTCTCCGATCGCAACCGCGCTGCGCCTCAACCCGGGCAAGCTCTGCCGGATCGACGGCCCAGGAGGGGCTGTCGAGGTCATGCCGTTCGAGCTCGACCACGGCGACATCAGCGCGCTCGGCTTCCGCTTCGGCAAGGTCGCCTACACGCCGGACTTGAAGCGCATTCCCGAAGCGAGCCGTCCCTTCCTGGAAGGTCTGGACCTGTGGATCGTCGACGCCTTGCGGGAGCGCCCCCACCCCACGCATTTCAGCCTCGACGACGCCTTGTCCTCGATCGAGACGATGCGTCCGCGCCGGGCGATTCTCACCAACCTGCACAATGACCTCGACTACGAGACGCTGCGCGCGAGGCTGCCGGCGCATGTGACGCCGGCCTATGACGGAATGCGCCTCGAGGGCTTCGAGGCCCCTTAAGGTCGAGGAAGGAGCGATGCGATGACGCCGGGAGCCGCGTCATGGGCGAAAAGATCGCGGCCTCCGGCGTCCCGCTCCTATACGGACGCCCGGCACTATGCGAAGCCAGGCGTTCCGATCGTGCTTTACGGCGCCGGCCCCCATACGATCGAGGAAGCCAACGCCCATCGCGCCGACGAGCGGTTGCCGCTCTCGGATTTGTACAAGGCGACTGAAGTCATTGCACTGACGCTCGCGGAACTCATGGGTGGGTGAGCGCGGGCGCGCGCAGCCTTCGCATGGCAAGAGAACCGATGGTTGTGTGATGGCGATCACAGTCTGGAAGGCCCGGAACGTGTAGAGCCACCAGAATTTTGGGGTTCCTTGGTTCATTTGAGGAGGGGCTGGTGATTGTCGATCGCGCCTGGATCCTGCGCAACATCGGCGTCGATCCTACGACCGTACCAGTTCCGCCATCGGCTTTCGCAGTGCGCGCCGCGGCCACGCCGGGCGCCACTCTCGACGACATTCAGCGCGACATCATCGATTTTGACTCGGAAGGCCCGGAAGGCGCCGCCTTCCTGGCCTTCACGAAGGCGACCGGCCTCAGCCGCTTCGTCGACATCCCTTGGCCCAAGGGCCTCGCTCCAACCCCGGCCGCCCGCGCGCCCG
The DNA here is from genome assembly GCA_035572075.1 of Roseiarcus sp. Taxonomy (GTDB): domain Bacteria; phylum Pseudomonadota; class Alphaproteobacteria; order Rhizobiales; family Beijerinckiaceae; genus Roseiarcus. The sequence continues at coordinate 4,557 of DATNBG010000438.1, forward strand.
CCGCCGGCGCCAAGCCTTTGCCCCGCGCGGATGCGCTCATCGTCACGTGGACCGTGGATGAGGGGCACGCGCTGAGCCGGGTGCTGACGCCGGGAAAGGATTCCCGCAACGACTACGTCCCCTACACGCATAATTTCGCGGCGCTCTCCCGACAGATGAGCAAAGGCTCGCCGGCGGTCAAGGCGAAGCGGCTCGGCGCGTTCTGGACCACGACGATCGGCGGCAAGAAGACGGTCGTTTTCAAGTCCGAGTCGCATCTGTCGCAGGACACCAACAAGCATTTTCCCGCAAGTGGAATCCTGCCGAACGCTCAGGTCTGGAAACAGATCATCGCCGAGGTGCAGCCCAAGCTCGTTCTGACCACCGGCACCGCCGGCGGCATCGGCAAGAACTTCCAGGTCGGCGACGTGGTCGTCAGCCCCGTCGCGCGCTTCGATTCGACGAGCTGGCTGAAGAAGGCGCCCTTCGCCGGCGCGAGCTTCGCGAGCCACACCGCGCGGACCAAATTCTTCTCGCAGGCGAGCAGCCTGTTCAAGGCGAACGCCTCGCAGCTGCCGTCGGACAACACGCGTCCGCCCGCGATCACTGTCGTCGCGCCGTCAGACCTTTCCTCCTCGATCGTGACGACGGATTTCTTCGGCTTCGACACCACCGACGATCATTTCAAGCTCAAGGGCCTCGGCGACGCCTCCGAGATGGGAGACGCCGTACTGGGCATGGTCGTCCAGTCGCTCGGCGACGCGCCGCCCTGGCTTGCGATCCGCAACGTCTCGGACCCCCAGATTGCGGCCGAAGGCACGCTCAAGCAGCAGGCTCAGGCCGCGGCGACGATCTACAAGGCTTACGGGCGCTGGAGCACCGTCTGCAGCGCAATCGTGTGCTGGGCCGCGGTGGCCGCTCTTTAGAGGCCCTCTCGCGGGCTCGCCTTCGCCCTCGCGGTTTTGGCGCCGACCGATCTATTTCAAAGGGTTACGCGCCGAAACCTGTCCCTCGCTTCGAGCCCCATTTCTTCCCCCGTCCCGATCTAGGTTCCATAATATATATTATGCGAATCATGTTCGACCTCGCGCGTCGAGGAGCGATGGGGACATCGTTGCGGCTGGAGCGAGGCGAACGACGCGGGCGCGCTCGGAATTGGCGCGAGCGTGGGCCGCGGGGCGGCGAGACCAACCCGCGAAGCTTGCGACTGACCCGCGGCCGTCAATGCGGGCCCAGGCCGATGTGTTGGCCGGGAAGATCCAAAAATTCGCTTTTCCGAATGGCCTCGTCATGCAACGAATGGCACGCTGATTCGCGAAACGCCGGGCTCAAGGCCACTTGGCGGTGCGCCAGGGTCGCGTACGCTCAGGGCCGATCCGCCTCGCCGGCTGTCGCAACCAGGGAGGCAGGCCATGACCATCGCCAACGCGTCGCCACGGCTTTACAACGAGGACCTCGCTCCGGCGCGCGAGAGAAACTGGGGCGCCTTCAGCATTTTCAACGTCTGGACGTCCGACGTTCATAGCCTCTGGGGCTATTACCTCGCGGCGAGCCTGTTTCTCATCTGCGGCAATTTCCTTAATTTCATCCTTGCGATCGGAATTGGCTCGCTGGTCATTTTCCTCTTGATGAATCTGGTCGGGTTCGCGGGCGTCAAGACCGGGGTTCCCTACCCGGTTCTGGCGCGCGCCTCGTTCGGGACCTTCGGGGCCAACCTGCCGGCGCTGGTGCGCGCCGTGGTCGCCTGTTTCTGGTATGGCGCGCAAACCAGCGCCGCCTCCGGCGCCATCGTCGCCCTGCTCTTGCGCAGCAGCGCGATCGCCGAATTCAACAAGAATTCGCATCTCCTCGGGCATACGAGCCTGGAGACGATCTGCTTCATCATCGTGTGGGCTTTGCAGCTTCTCATCATTCAGCGCGGAATGGAGACGGTCAGGCGGTTCCAGGACTGGGCGGGTCCGGCGGTGTGGGTGATGATGCTGATCCTCGCCATCTATCTCAGCGTCAAGGCTGGCGGGATCTCGTTCGGCAGCGAAATTCCGCGCGATGTGCTGATCAAGAAGACCGCCGACGCCGGCGTTCCCTTCGAGCCCGGCACGTTTGCCGCGCTGGCCGCGGTCGCGGCGACCTGGATCACCTATTTCGCCGCGCTCTACCTCAATTTCTGCGACTT